>URPU01000154.1 GCA_900549865.1 uncultured Eubacteriales bacterium | reverse complement strand
CCGGAGAAGAAGCCGCCCGGAATATTCGACAAGCTGACGCAGCTCGTGCCCGGCAGTCTGGGCGAGCTGGAAACGGAGGACATCATCCTCCTTCTCATACTCTATCTTATGTACCGCGAGAGCGGCGACAGCGAGCTGCTGATAATAATGGGCGCCATGTTCCTCCTGTAGTTCAACAGGAGAGGCACAGCGCCCGTATTTTTTCTTAAAGGCTCAGGTCTTGTCCGCCGCTTTGCCGTCCTGCGCCGCCTGCGGCGTCTCCGGTGCACCGGCGGAGGCGTGCCCCGTGTGCTCCGCCCCCTTGTGCTTCGGCCCCTTCCAGAATACGTACAGCCACACGACAAGGGAGATGACGAAGGCCGCCACGACGCATATGATGCGCTGAAGCGTATCCTTGCCCGTCAGCAGCACCGCCACAAGGCCCATCACCGCGGACACGCCGTACAGCACGGCGACGGCCTGCTTCTGATTCAGCCCCATGGCCAGCAGCCTGTGGTGGAAGTGCCCCTTATCCGCGTGGAAGGGACTCTGCCCGTGCAGTATGCGCCGGCAGAAGGCGAACACCGTGTCCGCCAGCGGTATCGCCATCGCAAGGACGGGCACAAGGAAGGTTATCACGGTGTGCAGCTTGAAAAGGCCCATGATGGACACACAGGCCAGCACGAAGCCCAGAAACTGCGACCCGACGTCGCCCATGAATATCTTCGCTGGGTTGAGGTTGTACGGCATGAAGCCCACGCACGCGCCGCACACGGCGGCGAGGATGAACGTGGTGTTGGGGTCGGCCACGAAGATGGATACGACCATCATCGTCAGCGAGCTTATCGCGGACACGCCCACGGCCAGCCCGTCCAGCCCATCTATAAGGTTGACGGCGTTCGTGCAGCCGACTATCCACAGCACCGTCAGCGGTATCGCAAGGGAGCCGACGGATATCGTGCCTATGTCCGACATGAAGTTCGGGTTCGACACGGCGGTGAACATTATCCCGCAGCGTATCGCCACGAGCGCCGCGATTATCTGGATGGACAGCTTTATCCACGGGCGCAGGTTCACGATGTCGTCCACAGCGCCCATCGCGGCGATTATCAGCGCGCCCAGCATCAATCCGAGCACCTGCGTCGTGAAGCTGACGAAGAGTATCATCGCCACGACGAAGCCGATGAATATCGCAAGCCCGCCCATGCGCGGGATGGGATGGTCATGCACGCGCCGTCCGTCGCGCGGCACGTCTATCGCGCCCACCCGCTCGGCAAAGCCCTTCACCGGCGGGGTCATGAAATACGAAACGATCAAAGCCACGGCAAAGGATAAAACCAACCTCAGCCAAACGGCCATATCCTGAAACATCTGCTTTTATCTCCGAAACATATTTATTGCCGCATCGCGCCGCGGTCAGAACGGCTTCTCCACGAAGCCGACCTTCTTGTACACCTTGCGCAGCGTCCTGCGCGCGGCGTAGGCGGCCTTCTGCGCGCCCTCGGTATATATCTGCTTCAGGTATTCCTTGTCGGCCGTCAGGCGCGCGGCCTCCTCGCGTATCGGGCGCAGCGTCTCTATGACGGCGTCGCCCACGGCGGGCTTGAACGCGCCGTAGCCCTTCCCCGCGAAGTCACGCTCTATCTCGTCGTAGCTTTCGCCCGTGACGGCGGAGTATATGCTCATAAGGTTTGCCACGCCCGGCTTGTTCTCCGGGTCATAGCGCACGCAGTTTTCCGTGTCGGAGTCCGTCACGGCGCGCTTGAACTTGCGGGCGATCTCCTCCGGCGAATCCATGATGAACACGCAGCCCTGCGGGTCGGACTTGGACATCTTCGACGTCGGGTTGCTCAGGCACATCACGCGCGCGCCAACCTTGGGGATGTACGGCTCCGGCACGGTGAAGGTCTCGCCGTAGATGTTGTTGAAGCGCATCGCCACATCGCGCGCCAGCTCGCAGTGCTGCTTCTGATCCGCGCCGACGGGAACGTAATTGGCCTGATACAGCAGTATGTCCGCCGTCATAAGGCAGGGATAGGTGAACAGTCCGCCGTTTATGTTGTCGGCGTTCTTGGCGCACTTGTCCTTGAACTGCGTCATGCGGCTCAGCT
>URPU01000153.1 GCA_900549865.1 uncultured Eubacteriales bacterium | reverse complement strand
TTCTCAAGCTTGGATTCTTCAACTTTGATTTCGTCAGACATTTTGTTTCTTACCTCCTTAATTATCCACGCAGGCGTAGACGCCCCTGCCGTGAGGCCAACGATAGCCGCCGGTTTCAGCCTGCCCATGTCCAGCTCGTCCAGCCGTTCAATAAACTGAACATTGCCGCAGCTTTCCGAACATAACTGCGCCAAATGCACGCTGTTTGCGCTGTGCCTTCCGCCGATGACCACCATCGCGTCACATTCAGCGGCAAGCCTTGCCGCCTCTTCCTGTCGCGTGAACGTAGCAAGACATATTGTATCAGATATTTTCGCGTTTGTACACCTTTTTTTTATGATATCGCAACATTCGTTAAAATTACTGCGCGTTTGCGTGGTTTGCACCACGACAGTTATAGGTTTTGTCCAGTAGTCACGATTTGCGTCCAGCCATGCGGAAAGCTCGCGTGCATTTTCAAACACGGCATGGCCGCCGCACCAGCCGCAGATGCCCTCCACCTCGGGATGCGCGCGCATTCCGATGATGATGACGAAGCGCCCCTCACCGGCGGCACGGCTGACGATGGCATGGATGGCCTTGACCTTTGGGCAGCTAGCGTCCGTGACGGCCGCGCCGCGTTCGGCAAGCCTTTCATACACTTCGCGCGCAACGCCGTGCGCGCGGATGAGCACCTGCTCGCCGCGCTGCGCCTCCTCGGGCGACTGTATGACGCGAAGCCCCTGCGCCTTGAGCCTTTCCACAACGTCCTCATTATGTATAAGCTCACCCAGACTACAGCAGCTTCCGCGCTCCGCCATAAGCCTTTCGGCCATTTCCACGGACCGGCGCACGCCGAAGCAGAAGCCGGCGCTCTCGGCAAGTCTGAGCTCCTTCATTCCGCGTCCACCGCCTTTACGCCGAGGCGGCGCGTGATGATATCCGACAGGGCGGAGAGGCTTTCGTCAAAGTCGATGGAGCTTGTGTCGAGCAGCACGGCGTCCTCCGCCCTTTTAAGCGGGGCGGCGGCGCGGGAGGTGTCCTGCTCGTCGCGGTATTCTATATCGCGCAGCACCTCGGCAAAGCTGACGGCGGTGCCCTTGTGCTCAAGTTCGAGCAGGCGGCGCTGTGCGCGCGCCTCGGCGCTTGCCGTGAGGAACACCTTGAGCTCCGCGTCCGGGAGGACGACGGTGCCGATATCGCGCCCGTCCATGATGACGCTGTTCTCGCGCGCCATGCGGCGCTGGAGCTCCATCAGAAATGCGCGCACGACGGGAAGCGCCGCCACATCGGAGGCGCAGATGGATATCTCAGGACTGCGTATCTCTGTGGAGACGTCCTCGCCGTTGAGGAACATGCGCTGTTCGCCCGCGGCGCTGTAGTGCATGGATATATCAAGCTCCGGCAGGATGGCCGCGACGGCTGATTCATCGCGCCGGTCAACACCGCGGCGGTATGCGGCGAGGCCCACCGTCCTGTATATTGCGCCGGTGTCCACATATATGAAGCCGAATCTGGCCGCGGCGGCACGCGCAAGGCTGCTTTTTCCCGCGCCGCTGGGGCCGTCTATAGCTATGGCATAATGTCCGTTCATTATTCTCTCCTTTTCACACTGAGCTTCCGGCAACAAAGCCGGTAGACCACGCGATCTGCAGATTGAAGCCGCCCGTGTACCCGTCCACATCCAGCACCTCACCGGCGAAGTACAGCCCCGGCACGAGCTTTGATTCCATCGTGCGGGGATTTATCTCCTTCGTGCAGACGCCGCCGGAGGTGACGATGGCCTCGTCAATGGGGCGCGTGCCGGATATTCTGACGGGGAAGGCCTTGAAAAGATGCAGCAGCGCCTGACGCTGCGCGCGCGTGATGCTGTTGACCTTCTCATCCTCCGGGATGCCGGAAAGGCGCACGAGCACGGGGATCATCGTATATCCCGCGAGGTCGCACAGCGCGTTTTTGAATTCCCGGTTTGAATACTTCTCAAAATCGCGCAGGATGCGCGCGTCCAGCTTCTTTTCGTCCAGCGCGGGCTTGAGGTCGATCTCCATGCGGTATTCCGCTTGGCCGAAGCGGCGCATATGCGCGCTGGCCGACAGGACGAGCGGCCCGGACACGCCGAA
>URPU01000152.1 GCA_900549865.1 uncultured Eubacteriales bacterium | reverse complement strand
GAGCTGCTTTTCCGTGCTGCACTTTGTAAACGGCGACCTTGCCGGGAAAGACGTCGAAATGATGGACGAGCCGCTTGAGGACGACAGCGAGGCCGTGGCCGGCCTCGTGCTGCAATACTATACCGCACACCGCGGTGGCTGGCCGAAGTCCGTGCTGCTCCCATGCGAGGTGGACGGCAGGGAAGCGCTTGAGGAGCTTTTGAGCGAGTCCTCCGGCCGTCGGATATATATAGAAACGCCGAAGCGCGGAGAGCGTATGCGCCTTATAGAAAGCGCCGCGCTGAACGCCCGCGAGGAGGTGCAGCGCCGCACTACGGCCGCCCAGCGGACAAATAAGACGCTGGAATGGCTGCAAAAGGCGCTCAAGCTGAAGCAGTTCCCCAAGCGCATCGAGGCCTTTGACGTGTCAAACCTCGGCGACACGGGCATTGTCGCCGCAATGACGGTACATGTTGACGGAAAGCCGCTCAAGCGTGCGTATAAAAAATTCCGCATCAAGGACATGCCCATCCGCGACGACTATTCCAGTATGCATCAGGCGGTCTACCGCCGCTTCAAGCGCTATACGGACGGGGATGAGAGCTTCGCCCCGCTTCCGGAGCTGCTGCTTATAGACGGCGGTGAAAACCACGCGAAGGTGGCCGTTTCCGCGCTTGAGGAGCTTGGATTAAGCGTGCCTGTGTTCGGCATGGTCAAGGACGACCGCCACCGCACAAGGGCGCTCATAAGCCCGCAAGGGCAGGAGATCGGCATAAACGCAAATCAGGCTGTGTTCGCGCTCGTCGGCGGCATACAGGAGGAAACGCACCGCTTCGCCATAGAGTATCAGCGCTCCCTCAGAAACGAGGGGTATGTCTCCGCGCTTGATAAGATAGACGGCGTCGGCCCGCGGCGCAGGGCGGATCTCATCAAATATTTCAAATCCGTAAAGGCCATAAAAGAGGCGAGCGTTGACCAGCTCAATCTCGTCGTGCCGAAGAACACGGCCCGCGCCGTGTACGACTATTTTCATTCAGGAGAAAGCAAATGAGGGTAATAACCGGAACCGCGCGTTCCCGGCGGCTGAAAACGCCGGAAAATTACGACATCCGCCCCACGACGGACAATGTGAAGGAGTCGCTTTTCAATATAATCCAGTTCGACATAGAGGGGCGGCGCGTGCTCGACCTTTTTGCCGGCACGGGGCAGCTCGGCATAGAATGCCTCAGCCGCGGCGCGGAGAGCGCTGTGTTTGTGGATGAGAGCCGCGAGGCCGTGAAGATAGTGAAGGAAAACCTCAAGACCTGCGGCATGAGCGCCACTGTCATGCAGACGGATGCGCGCAGCTTCCTGCGCAGCTGCGGCAGCTTTGACCTTATATTCGTCGATCCGCCCTACGACTCGGATTTGTACGGGGAAGTGTTGGAAATCATCAATTCGGTTGACATATTGTCGGATGGTGGTATAATAATATGCGAGGCGCGCCGCGACAGGCAGCTTCCCGAGATGACCGCCCCGTATGAAAAGCAGCGCGAGTATGTTTACGGCAAGGTCAAGCTCTGCAAGTACGTTAAAAACACAGGAGTTATCATATGAGAACTGCTATCTGCCCCGGCAGCTTTGACCCCATCACGCTGGGGCATCTGAATATAATCCGCCGCACGGCCGATATTTTTGATGAGGTCGTCGTCTGCGTGATGAAAAATGCGTCCAAGACCTCTCCCATGTTCTCCGTGGAGGAGCGCGCGGATATGGTTCGCCGCGTCGTTGCGAATTACCCCAATGTGCGCGTGGAAACGCCGGACGGGCTTCTGGCGGAGTATGCCAAGCAGTTCGACAGGGCCACGGTGGTCAAGGGGCTGCGCGCCGCGTCGGATTTCGATTATGAGTTTCAGATGAACCTCATCAACAAGAAGATAAACCCCAGCATGGAGACGATGTTTCTCACGGCAAGCGAGAAGTATACCTTTCTCAGCTCGTCCATCGTGCGTGAAATGGCGAAATACGGTGCGGATCTGACCGGCTTTGTGCCGGAGGAAATAAAGCGGGATATTGAAATTAAGGCGCTGCAGTGGGGGACGGACTGAGTCCGAAAGCGCACAGCGTCTGCGAGGAGGATTTCTATGGATAACAACACCGATATTATTGAATTGCTGGATATCCTTTACGGCATGGTGACGGAGGCATGGGGCGTTCCTCTTGGGAACGACAAGTGCATCATC
>URPU01000151.1 GCA_900549865.1 uncultured Eubacteriales bacterium | reverse complement strand
ACGAAAAGGGCAAAAAGCGCCGGAAAGACGCGCTGTCAGGCGTGTATGCTCTTGTCAACCGAGGGTATAGCAGCGTCACTTACCGTTTCGCGTCACCTGCGTCACGCCGGGCACGGAAGTCAGCCGCGCCATGATATAGCGCAGCTCCGCCGCGGTCTTGACCTCCAGCGTTATCGTGCACACGCCTATTCCCGCGCCGCTGTCCCGCGCGGAGAGGTTGCGCACCTTGGCGTTGAGGCTGTTGAGCACCGTGGCGATGTCCATCAGCAGCGCGGCGCGATCCTTCGCCACGATGACGATGGTCGTCACATAGCTGTCGGTTATCTCGTCCGCCCACGCCACGTTCACCCAGCGCCCCTCGTTCTCCGGCTGGCTCAGGCGCTGATGGTAATTTGCGCAGTCGCGCCGGTGTATGGACACGCCCTGCCCGCGCGTGATGAAGCCGATTATGTCGTCTCCCGGCACGGGAGTGCAGCAGCGCGAGAACTTCACAAGGCAGTTTGAAAGTCCCTCAACGAGTATGCCGTGCACGGCCTTGCCCTGCTTCTGGGCGTTCTGCTCTCGCCGCTCGGCCGCCTCGGACATCTTGTCCACGACGCTTTTCTTGTCGCCCTTCGCGCTGGAGCGCACCGCCTCGTCGCGCAGTCTGTTCGCCACGCGCTGTGCCGTCACGCCGCCGTAGCCTATCGCGGCATACAGATCGTCCGCACAGGCGAAGGAGAGGCGCTTGAGTATGGGGGATATTATCTCCTCATCCAGCACATCCTCCAGCGTCAGATCCTGATGGCGCAGCTCGTCCTCCAGCATGGCGCGGCCGCGTATGACGTTCTCCTCGCGCCGCTCCTTTTTGAACCATTGCTTTATCTTCGTGCGCGCTGAGCCGCTTTTCGCCATGGTCAGCCAGTCGCGGCTCGGCCCCGGCGCGGATTTGGACGTGCGTATCTCCACGATGTCGCCGTTTTGCAGGGCGTGGTCATAGGTGACGATGCGCCCGTTGACCGTCGCGCCGACCATGTGGTTGCCGACGTCGGAATGGATGTTGTAGGCGAAATCTATCGGCGTCGCCCCGGCGGGCAGGTTTATCACGTCGCCCTTGGGCGAGAACACGAAAACCTCGTCGGAGAACATGTCTATCTTGAGGTTGTGGAAGAAGTCCGACGCGTCGGAATCCTGCTGGCTTTCCAGCAGGCGGCGCACCCATGCAAACTTGTCCTCATCCCCGCTTTTCACGGCGGCGCTGCCGTCGCCCATTTTATACTTCCAGTGCGCCGCGATGCCGTACTCCGCCGTGTGGTGCATCTCCCACGTGCGTATCTGCACCTCGAACGGGATGCCCTCCGAGCCGATGACCGTCGTGTGCACGCTCTGATACATGTTCGGCTTCGGCGTGGAGATATAGTCCTTGAAGCGGCCGGGCACGGGCTTGAACATATCGTGTATCACGCCCAGCACATTATAGCAGTCCGGTATGGTATCGACGATGACGCGGAAGGCGCACAGGTCGAAAATGCCGTTCATGTTCAGGTTCTGCGCGTACATCTTGCGGTAGATGCTGTAAACATGCTTTATGCGGCAGTATATCGTGGCGTCTATCCCCTCGGCGTCAAGGCGCTTTTGTATCTTCGCCTCCATGGAGGACATGAACTCCTCCAGCATCGGCATCTTCTCGTCGAGTGAGCGCGTGATCTCCTCATACCCCGCAGGGTCGAGGTATTGCAGCGAAAGATCCTCCAGCTCCCACTTCGCCCGCTGCATACCGAGGCGGTGGGCGATGGGGGCGTATATCTCCATCGTTTCAAGCGATTTCGTGCGCTGCTTCTCCGGCGTCTGATAGGCCATGGTGCGCATATTGTGCAGCCTGTCGGCGATCTTGATGAGGATGACGCGGATGTCCTTGGCCATGGCCATAAGCATCTTGCGCAGGTTTTCCATCTGCTCGTCCTCTTTGCTGGTGTACTGCACGCGCGTCAGCTTCGTCACGCCCTCGACTATGTCCGCCACAGGCTCGCCGAACTGCTTTGCGATGTCGGCGTGCGTGAGGCTCGTATCCTCCAGCACGTCGTGCAGCAGCGCCGCAACGATGGAATCCTCGTCCAGCCCCATATCCACGGTTATCTCCGCCGCGGCGACGCAGTGCGTCACGTAGGGGGAGCCGTCCTTGCGCTTCTGGCCGGAGTGCGCCACGCGCGCCGTTTCATACGCGGCGCGGATGCGCCCCGTGTCCATG
>URPU01000150.1 GCA_900549865.1 uncultured Eubacteriales bacterium | reverse complement strand
TCTCGAAAAAGTGGCAAGGCCACTTTTTCGACAATTTCAACCTCACCGGCGGCCGCGTGGCCGCCGGTGAGGCGTTTTCATATATACGTTTATCGCATCCACCAGTATTGTCCGACATAGTTGCGGATGCTGTCGCGGTCTGTCAGCTCCGGCGGTACGTCCAGCATGTCCACTGTCGAGCTTTTTTCTTCGCCGAGGATGCAGTATTTATGGCGCACGGCCTTGTGCAGCGCGGCGTAATACATCACCTGTGTTCCGGCGTGGCCGTCTGCAAGGCTCACGCTTTCAAAGAACAGACCGATATTGCCGCTGTCGAACCTGTGCGCGGCAAGCTCCGGAATATCCTCCGGGCGGACAAAAGGCTGCGGCTTTTTAATGCACATTATTTCACCTCCTCCGCTGCGTCCGGCGCGATAAGCGCGTACAGCCGGTCAAAAAGCTTCGCCATGAGCGGGCGCAGCGCGCGGTCTATCACGTTTACCAGCCTGTCGGCCAGCGCCGACAGCGCCACCGCCGCGGCATAGCTCAGCGGCAGGGTGACGATGAAGAACAGATACCTCTGCCCCGCGACGGGCACAAGGCGCCTCAGCCACCCGTACACGAACGAGTCGGTTATCGACGAGAAGAGGAACGCGCCGTAGGAATACTTTGCGACGGTGCGGATAAGCCATGCCAGCCGCGCCGGGCAGCGCGAGACGTCCAGACTCATCACGAACAGGAACACCAGCGGCGTCAGCACGGCGTTTTGCAGCCCCTCGTGCGTATACAGGAATGACTGCGCGGCGTGCCCGTAAAACGGCGACGACGCGTCGAACACAAGGTAGTTGAAGGCCGTGAACACGCCCAGCGCGCCCAGCAGCCACGCCGCGCACTTCTTCACGCTTATCTCCGGCCGGTACTCGCCGATGTATGCGCCCATGAAGTAGAACATTATCGGCCAGATGCGCTGCCACCAGTAGGCGCAGAGATTGACGAAGGTGTTCAGCACGGAAAATGGCAGGCTGGACAGCAGGAAAAAGCTGAGGATGAGGATGCGCTTATGCCCGCGGCAGCTCAGCGAGGCGTAGGCGAGGTTGAGAAACGGGATGAGCATGAACAGCCCGCCGTACAGCAGGATGTACCAGCTATACTCCGTCGCGGTGAAGTTGACTATCGCGCCGATGAAATCGCGCGCGCTCATCTCCACGCCGAGGTAAAAGCGCGTGTACAGCAGGTTCAGCACGGCGCAGACGAAATACATCTCCAGCAGGCGCAGTATGCCGAGGTAGTAGCGCGCACTCAGCCGTTTGCCGCGCTGAAAATAGCCAGACAGCATCAGAAACAGCGCCAGCGCCGGTGTGAACAGCGTGCGCATAAGCTCTGACAGTATGGCGGCGAGGCCGGTGTACCCGGCGTTATATATATCGCAGTGCGTATAGAAGTGCACGCCCATGACGAAAAACAGGGCGACGCAGCGGATGAGGTCGGGTTTAAGCTCGCGCGGGCGGGCGGGAGTGCTTGTCATGCGGTCAGCTCCTTTGAAAATAATGCGGCCGGGCGGCGTTCAGCCGGAAAAGCTGCGGCACAGGTGGCGCACGCAGCACTCGCTGCACCTGGGGGAGCGCGCCGGGCACACCGCGCGCCCGTGCAGCACCAGGCAGTGGCAGAAGTCCGAGGATTTCTCCGGCGGGAGGAGCCGCCGAAGCTCCATTTCTATCTTCACGGGGTCCTTCAAATCGTCCACGATGCCCATGCGGTTCGTCAGGCGGATGCAGTGCGTGTCCACCACGGTGGAGCCGGGCACGTGGAAAACGTCGCCGAGGATGAGGTTCGCCGTCTTGCGCCCGACGCCGGGCAGCGCCGTCAGCTCCTCCATCGTCTGTGGCAGGCGGCCGCCGTATTTTTCGAGCAGCACCTGCGCGCAGGCCACGATGTCGCGCGCCTTGGAGCGGTAAAACCCGCAGGAGCGCACGTATTCCTCCACCTCTTCCACATCCGCGCGCGCAAAGTCCTCCAGCGTCGGGAAGCGTGCAAAGAGCGCCGGGGTTATCTTGTTGACGCGCTCATCCGTGCACTGTGCGGCGAGACGCACGGAGAAAAGAAGCTCATAGTCCTTCCGCCAGTCCAGCGTGCAGTCCGCCAGCGGGTACTCCGCCAGCAAAAGCCGCACTATCTCGTTTATCTGCTGCTGTGTGCGCATCGTGTCACCCCGGTAAATGAAAATAGAATATTTTATAATAAGTATAATTGCCCCGGCGGGGGAAGTCAATGAAAAGCTGCGCGCGGATA
>URPU01000149.1 GCA_900549865.1 uncultured Eubacteriales bacterium | reverse complement strand
GGTTTATCTTCCTCTCAACGACCTGAAGATGCTGCTGCCGACGTTTTGGGATGGTTTCAACAACGCCGTCAATGTTGAGACGGCGCATATTGACATCATCATGCGCCCGTATGAACAGAACAAGCTGCACCTGCAGCGCGAGCTGTGGAGTGAGGGGAAGAACATTGCCGCGCTCGTTATCTCCCCCGGCGGGCTTGACCTTGCCAGCCTCACGGAGACGCCGACTACCGTGCCTGTGATCCTGCTCAACCGTACCCTTCCATATTACTCTTCCGTCAGCGTGGATCAGCTTGAATCCGGGCGCATGGCGGCAAAGCACGCCATGAAAAAAGGCGGGGATGACATTATCCTCGTCTCGTCCAAGTCTCTCTTCGGCGTGACATGGCGCGGCAACGCGTTTCTTGACTGCTGCCGCAGCAACGGGGTCAGCCTTGAAAACCGCGTATATTATGCCGACACCGACATCACCGCCGGTTATGAGCTTGGCAAGCACCTTATCGCGGCAGGGAAGCTGGCGAAGGTGATTGTGTGCGCATATGATATGACGGCGCTCGGCATCTCATCTGCACTCACGGAGGCCGGCATTGCCGTCTGGCGCGAGGTGCAGATAATCGTGATGTGTTCAAGCAATGAGAAGCTTTTTGAGCACTATACCCCGCCGATAACGGCGGTGGATCTGCGCTTCAGGGATGCCTGCCAGATGGCGATGCACCTTGCGATGGACATTGCGACAGGGCGCGCGAGCTATCCGCAGGATATATCCATCCGCCCCGTGATGATATACCGGCAGTCCTGTCCGATGTAATACTCCTATACAAAAAATCGGGCTGTGAAGAAAAGACGAGGAAAACCTCATCCGGACTTCACAGCCCATATTTATACCCTATATCTATTCAAATATTTCCTCAATGTACCGCACGGTGTATTCCGTCAGCGCGGGGAAGTCCATCTGCGCCTTGCTGTATTCCTCCAGCGTGTCGTGCAGGGCTTTTGCCTGCGCCAGCCGCTCCAGCGCAAGCGCGCGCAGCTTTTCCTCCATCTGCCGCCCCTCGCGTATCGCCGCGCGGTGCGGCTGAAGCGCGGCGGCATCCACTGCGGCGTCCAGTCTGATGTGCCGTGCGCCGGGGATGCCGTATCCGTCGGACACGAAGCCCGCGCTCCATCCCGGTATCAGCACGGCGTCGTAACGCTCCGGCGCGGCCGGACAGCGGCATATTATGACCGCTGCGCCCATGGCTTCCGCTTCCTCCGCGGCTATTTTCAGCGCCGCATCTGCCCCGCCGAGGCCGTCGTCAAGCTGATAGATAAGTTTACATAACTTTGTGACCTCGCCGCTGAGATATAATTCCCCCTTGCAGCTCAGCGCGTGCAGGAAGCGCTCCCTGCAATGTATCGCGCCCATCTCCGCCGCCCCGTCTCTGGGGCGGCAGCGCTTTAAAATATTGCGCAGCCGCCTGCGCAGACTGCCGCATTCCTCCGCGCCGAATAGCCGCGGCATGTATGCGCCGCGCAGCTTCTCGCACGCGCCGAGATAGCCGTATGCCGCGGCGTATTCCCCGCGGTAGCGGTCGTATAGCTGGTTTACATAATTGCACTGTTTGCCGGTCAGACCAGAGCGGTAAAAGCTGCCTAGGTTTACATAATCTCCGTCAATGCCGAAGCGCCTCGGCTCGATGACATGCGGCGCGGTCCCATCGACCCAGCCGCGGTGCAGCGCAGGTATGTACACCCCGTCGAAAGAGTCCGGATCGCCGGAGCATAAAATGTATTCCGCGTCCAGCCCGCGCGCCTCTGCCGCGCGCCCGAGCTTGCGCATGAAGCCGGATTTGCCGGTTCCCGGCCCGCCCTTTATTACGGTCAGGTAGTCGCCCGGCGCGCTGCCAAACCCGCCGTAGAGCGAGTAAAAGCCGTCCTTGGAGTTCGCGCCCAGAAAATAAGCTGAATTCACATATGATTCCCCCTTGCTTGCTCCCGCGCCGCGAGGCCGCGCTGTGCGCAGTCCGCCGCGGGATAGTTGCTATAGTAATCATATGTGCATTTTTCCCCGATTGACATTAATTAAGCCAGCATTTATAATCTTCTGGTGATTTGATATAGAAGATGAAAGGCAGAAAATGTATAAATATATTCTTTTCGATTTTGACGGGACCGTGTTTGACACAGTGGAGGGGATAACAAAGTCTGTGCGCTACGCGATAAATAAACGCGGCATGGATGCGCCGCTCGATTCACTGCGCTGTTTTGCCGGGCCTCCGCTTGTGGATATGTATATGGA
>URPU01000148.1 GCA_900549865.1 uncultured Eubacteriales bacterium | reverse complement strand
CTCCCTTTGAGGTCTTCTTTGACACCCTGTTGCACTTAACTTGACAATCTAAGATATAAATAGTATTTACCCTGCGGAGGATGCTCTCCGCAGGGTATTTTATGTCATGAAACGGGGCGGCAGCGATGCATTATTGCGACAAAAAACCAGACCGGCCATTTTACTTGCCATCTACTGGCAGCGTCTGCATAAGCGTGAAGAAGTGCCGCGCCTCGCCGGTGCTGTAATACGCGTACCACGCCTCAAGTGTGTCGGGCCTGAAAACGCCCAGACGTTCAATTATCTGCTTTGCCCATAGTAAGGCCCCTGTGCCGCCTGCGGTGATCAGATTCCCGTCTGCGACCGAGGGCTTATCGACATAGAGGCTTTGCCCCTTGTAGCCGGGGCAGAACATATCGAGGAACCCGGCTCCGTTGCTCGTGTGGGGGCGGCCGTCCAGAAGCCCGGCGTGCGCCAATGCGACCGTCGCCCCGCAGATGGCGCAGGCGGTGCCCCCGGCGGAAAGCAGTTCTGCCGCTTTACGCACGATGGAGCTGTGCTTCGGGTCATCCCACGTGTTCCCGCCCGGCAGAAGCAGGACGCTCTTCTCACTGACGGCGATGTCGTCAACAACGCAGTCCGGAATGATAGTCAGCCCGCCCATTGTTTTTACAGGCGACCTTGAGATGCCGGCGGTTTTCACCGTTACACCCGGCGCGTCCTTTTTGAAAAAGCGCCCGGAATTCAATTCCGCGGTGACATACCCGATCTCCCAATCCGCCATGGTGTCAAGAGCATAGACATAGACAGTAAACATAAATATTCCTCCATTCACGTAGATGGGCATTATTCTAGCACATAAACCTTGACAACATTGTGTCAGCAATTATATGATACGAGAAAATGCGTGAAAGGCGGCTTACAGATGAAGGCGGACAGACTTGTCAGCATCATTATGATACTTCTCGAAAAAAGGCGCGTCGGCGCGCAGGAATTGGCCGATATGTTTGAGGTCTCGCCCCGCACGATATACCGCGATATAGACGCCATCAGCATGGCCGGTATTCCTGTCTGCTCAAGGCCCGGCGTGGGCGGCGGGTTTGAGATAATGCCGGAGTACAAGGTGGATAAAAAGGTTTTTTCCACGGATGAGCTTTCGGCGCTGCTGATGGGGCTGACCAACCTTTCCGAAATACTGTGGGGAGAAGATTTCGTGCACGCGCTTGCAAAGGTCAAAAGCATCGTTCCCGCAGATAAAGCAAGAGATATTGAGCTGAAGGCGAATCAGATATGCATTGATCTGGAGCCTTGGATGGGGAACGGGAACATAAAACGGTCTTTGGAGACCGTGAAAATCGCGTTGCAGGAGAACAGGCTGATTTCCTTTACATATATAGACGGCCACGGCAATAAAACCGAAAGAGTCGCAGAGCCGTATCAGCTCGTGCTGAAAAGCAGTCACTGGTACTTCCAGGGGTATTGCCGCAGCAGAGAGGATTACCGCCTGTTTCGCCTGTCAAGAATGACGGACTTGCAAATACTGCAAGAGGCATTTGAACCCCGCGACTATGAAAAGCCCATTTTGGATTTTGAGCCGGTCCTGGAAACGCTGCAAACGGATATAAAGCTCCGCATCCACAGATCCGTGCTGGACAGGGTGCTTGAATTCTGTACCTATGACCGCGTTACGCCAGACGGGGAGGAATATTATCTCGTGAACTATCCCTTCATTGAACGGGATTATTACTACGATATGCTTCTCAGCCTCGGGGATAAGTGCGAGTGCTTATCGCCCGCCCATGTCCGCGAAGAATTAAAGCGCCGGATCCAAAGCATGACCGCCATATACCAAGACAGCTAAACATAATATAGTTTACATAATATAATACCCATACGGAGAGTATTCTCCGCATGGGTATTATATATCACTGCGCCCGAACAACGGCGCGGATATCCCGTTTATCCGCCGAGGTAGGCCTTGCGCACCTCATCGCTTGCGGCAAGCTCTGCGCCGGTCCCGCTCAGGCTTATTCTGCCTGTCTCCAGCACGTATGCCCTGTCCGCGACGGACAGCGCCATCTGCGCGTTCTGCTCGACGAGCAGGATGGTCGTGCCCGCCTTGTGCAGTTCGCGGATGATGTCGAATATCTGCTCAACAAGTATCGGGGCAAGACCCATCGACGGCTCGTCCAGCATCAGCAGCTTCGGGCGGCTCATGAGCGCGCGGCCTATCGCCAGCATCTGCTGTTCGCCGCCGGACAGCGTTCCGGCCGTCTGCCTGCGCCGCTCGCTCAGACGCGGGAACTGCGCGTATACGCGCTCCAGCTCCTCGTCCGCCCACGCCGCGCTCTGCGTGTACGCGCCCATCTCCAGATTTTCCTGTAC
>URPU01000147.1 GCA_900549865.1 uncultured Eubacteriales bacterium | reverse complement strand
CAGGAGCATTTCATCAAAGGCGGCTCAGTAATATGTGCGCTGGGGATGCGTCCACGAAAGGCCCTCGTTGATTCGCTGCGCAATAGCGCGCCCTATGTAGCCGTCATAGGCGATGCAAACAAAGTAGACTCAATAAAGCTTGCCGTATATCAGGGGTATCATGCGGCCCTTGACATTTGAGCGATTCAGTAAAAATATATAAAAGGAGACAAAAATGGGAAAATACGATCATCTTTTCATTCGCACACCCAGACCAGCCAGCCTTACGCACTACAAGCTGCCGCCTGATATACGCAGAAGTATTGCGTGGATGGACAGCAGCGTTGTTGAAGGAGCATGCAGCTTTGAATGCATATGGTATTTCAAGCCAATGGACGGTCCTCCCGCACATGTGCATGAGGACAGTTGTGAGATACTGGGCTATTTTGGGTCGGATCCGGCAGATCCGTATAACCTGAACGGCGAAATAGTCTATACCATTGATGGCGAGGAATATCACATCACAGAGAGCACACTGATTTTCCTGCCAAAGGGTCTACCGCACAGTCCATATCGAGTTCTGCGCGTAGACAAGCCGATATTCCACTTTGCCGTTCTGCCAGAGCGCCCGTTTTCAAAGCTGATGAACGCCCCCGACACAAATCAGGTTAAGTGATCCTTGAATAAACAGCAGTACAAGCAGCAGCGAGATCCTGCCTCTATAAAGCACTCGTGGAGAGTTGATCAAAACTTCAGAAGTCAAACAGAATAGCTGGCCATACTGTACGCAGCCTGATTGGGTAAAAGAACAGTCACATCACAAGTTTGGTGACGTGACTGTTCTTTGATTTATACTAACGTGAATTTCAATCAGTGCTGATCACGAATCGCGGCCTGAGCGGCGGCGAGACGGGCGATGGGAACGCGGAAGGGGCTGCAGGACACGTAGTCCAGGCCGACCTTGTGGCAGAACTCGACGGAGCTGGGGTCGCCGCCGTGCTCGCCGCAGATGCCGAGGTGCAGCTCGGGGCGGGTGGCGCGGCCAAGCTTTGCGGCCATGTCAACCAGCTTGCCGACGCCGGTCTGGTCGAGGCGGGCGAACGGATCGCTCTCGTAGATCTTCTTGTCGTAGTACGCGCCGAGGAACTTGCCGGCGTCGTCACGGCTGAAGCCGAAGGTCATCTGGGTCAGGTCGTTGGTGCCGAAGGAGAAGAACTCAGCCTCGGTTGCGATCTGGTCTGCTGTGAGAGCAGCTCTGGGGATCTCTATCATGGTGCCGACAAGGTACTTCATGTCGGAGCCGGCCTCAGCGATGAGCTGATCGGCAACTTTGGTGACGACGTCCTTGACGTACTTGAGCTCCTTGACTTCGCCGACCAGCGGGATCATGATCTCGGGAACCATGGTCCAGTCGGGGTGACGCGCCTGAACGGCGAGAGCGGCCTTGATAACGGCACGGGTCTGCATCTCGGCGATTTCCGGGAAGGTGACGGCCAGACGGCAGCCGCGGTGGCCCATCATGGGGTTGAACTCGTGGAGGGAGGCAATGATGTTCTTTATGGCCTGAACGCTCTTGCCCTGCGCCTTTGCAAGCGCCTCAATGTCGGCCTCTTCAGTGGGAACGAACTCGTGGAGAGGAGGATCGAGGAAGCGGATGGTGACAGGGTAGCCGCCCATGGCCTCGTAGATGCCCTCAAAGTCGCTCTGCTGCATCGGCTCAAGCTTGGCGAGAGCTGCAACGCGCTCTTCCAGCGTGTCGGCGCAGATCATTTCACGGAAAGCAGCGATACGGTCGCTGTTGAAGAACATATGCTCGGTACGGGTGAGGCCGATGCCCTGTGCGCCCAGCTCACGCGCCTTCTGCGCGTCGTGCGGTGTGTCGGCATTGGTGCGGACCTTGAGACGGCGGTACTTGTCGGCCCATGCCATGATGCGGCCGAACTCGCCGGCGATGGTGGCGTCCACGGTGGGGATGATGCCGTCATATATCTTACCGGTGGAGCCGTCGATAGAGATGTAGTCGCCCTCGTGGAAGGTCTTGCCCGCAAGCTCGAACTTCTTGTTGGCCTCGTCCATCTTTATCTCGCCGCAGCCGGAGACGCAGCACTTGCCCATGCCGCGCGCGACAACTGCCGCGTGGCTGGTCATGCCGCCGCGAACGGTCAGGATGCCCTGTGCGGCCTTCATACCCTCGATATCCTCGGGGCTGGTCTCCAGACGCACGAGAACGACCTTCTCCTTGCGGGCAGCCCAAACCTTGGCATCCTCAGCGGTGAAAACGACCTTGCCGCAGGCAGCGCCGGGGGAAGCACCGAGGCCCTTGCCCATCGGAGTCGCAGCCTTGAGGGCGGCGGTGTCGAACTGGGGGTGGAGGAGCGTGTCGAGGTTTCTGGGATCTATCATGAGCACAGCCTGCTTCTCGTCGATCATGCCCTCGTCAACGAGGTCGCACGCGATCTTGAGAGCGGCCTGCGCGGTACGCTTGCCGTTGCGGCACTGGAGCATGT
>URPU01000146.1 GCA_900549865.1 uncultured Eubacteriales bacterium | reverse complement strand
TTGACCAAAGCCGGACGTGCGTATATTGGAATGACGAGATAGACCTGCCGAGTGATACACTATATGAGTACGGGAAACCGACAGCGCAGTAATGAAGCGGCGCACTATAAAACCAAACCCCACAGCAGGAGCTATAATACCTGCTGTGGAACATTTTTGCTTTTATACCGGCTTATACCGGCGCGCATGGCGCGGCCGGGGCATAAAAAAACCGCTTCCCCTTTTGGGGAAGCGGTCAAATTACTGGTCAGAAAATTACGCCTTGCGGACGGAGTCGATGTGGCGGGTGAGGTCAAGCATCTTGTTGGAGAAGCCCCACTCGTTGTCATACCAAGCGACGAGCTTGACGAAGTGCTCATTGAGGGAAATGCCGGCCTGCGCATCGAAGATGGAGGTGTGGGCGTCGGTACGGAAGTCGGAGGAAACGACCTCGTCGTCAACGTACTCGAGGATACCCTTCATGGGGCCTTCAGAAGCGGCCTTCATCGCGGCCTTGATGTCGTCCATGGTGGCGGCCTTCTCGAGGCGGACGGTCAGGTCAACGACGGAGACGTCGGGCGTGGGAACGCGCATGGACATACCGGTGAGCTTGCCGTTGAGCTCGGGGATGACCTTGCCGACAGCCTTTGCAGCGCCGGTGGAGGCGGGGATGATGTTGTTGTAAACGGAACGCGCGCCGCGCAGATCCTTCTTCTTGGGGAAGCCGTCAACGATGGCCTGGGTGGCGGTGGAGGCATGGACGGTGGTCATGAGACCCTCGATGATGCCGAAGTTGTCGTTGATGACCTTCGCCATGGGCGCGAGGCAGTTGGTGGTGCAGGAGGCGTTGGAAACGAACTGCATATCCTTGGTGTACTTGTCGAGGTTGACGCCGCAGACGAACATCGGGGTGTCATCCTTCGCGGGGCCGGACATGACGACGACCTTTGCGCCGGCGTCGATGTGAGCCTGTGCCTTCTCCTTGGTGAGGTAAACGCCGGTGCACTCGAGAACGTACTCTACGCCCAGCTCGCCCCAGGGGATGAGGGTGGCGTCACGGTAGGACTTATCGGAAAGGACCTTGACGACCTTGCCGTTGACGGTGACGGTGCTGTCCTCGTCGTTGCCGACGACCTCGCCGTTGAAGCGGCCGTGAACGGTATCGTACTTCACGCAGTAGGCGATGTGAGAAGCGGGATGGCCGGGCGCGTTGATAGCGACGACCTCTATGTCGTCAGACTGGATGGCGGCCCTGAAAGCGAGGGAGCCGATACGGCCAAAACCATTAATGCCAACTTTGATCATTTGTGATATCCTCCATAAAAAAATTGTAAACTTAGCATATATACAAACTCCCGCAAAGGGAAATTTGTGCCTTATTTAACGTACTTATTCTAACATATAATAGTGATAAAAAGCAATATTCCACCCACTCTATTTTGAACAAAAAATCGCTGAAATTTCACGTGATTTTAACTAAATTCGGGCGGGGCTATTGTATATTTTGTCGGTTTTTGCTAAAATCATTTCAAAGCTTCAAAGTAAAGAAAGGAAGTGCGCTTATGTTTCAGGTTTCATCGGATATACTGGCGCTCACATCAGAGGCGCTGGTGCTCACCCGCGCGGGCAAGGTCGCCTTTGCAAACGCCGCGGCGAAGGCAATACTAGGAGAGGACTGCGTGGGGCGGAGGCTCGGCTGCTTCTTCACGCCGGAAATACTGGGCGCACAGGCGTCCAGCTTCATCGCGGACACCATAGTGAACGGGGAGCGGCATATCGTGCGCGTGGCCCGGCAGGAGAACATGGACGCGATATTCATCACGAGCGCCGAAATGCAGCCCGTCATGCTCAACGACGCGCTGATATACTCCATGCGCAGCACGCTTATGACCATGGCCATATCCACGGACATCTGCCGCGTGAAGGCGGAGGAGCTGGGAGACGGAGAGCTGCGCGCGGGCATCGCCGCCATCTCGCAGAGTCACTACAGGCTGACGCGCCTTGTGGAGAATGTGTCCGCGGCGAAGGAGATGCTTGAGGGCGGGCTGAGCTTCACGCCGGAGCGGGTCAATCTGACGGCGCTGTGCCGCGACTGCGTGCAGGCGGTGGGGATGTTCGCAAAGGAACCGGAGATAGTGATGGGCAATGCGCCGGACTTTTACGTTGTGGCGGATGTGGTGCTGGTGCGGCAGATGCTGCTGAACGTGCTGTCCAACTGCTATGTCCACGCCAAGGGCTGCACGCGGATAAGCCTGAACCTGATAGAATCGGGGGAGAGCGTGATAATCTCCGTCACCGACAACGGCTGCGGCATAAAGAACGAGGATCTGCACTCCGTATTCAGCCGCTATATATACGGCTTCGACATGGCCGGGATAAACGGCGGCGCGGGGCTGGGGCTGACGGTCGTGCGCGGCATCGCCGAGAGGCACGGCGGCGTGATGATGCTCGAAAGCCGCGAGAATATCGGCACGGCGGTGCGCGTGTCACTGCGCAGGAACCTCAACATCCCGCTGGGGCTGCACGCGGATGAGGAGAACTACCGCGTGCAGGCAAAGGATGTGCTGATAGGGCTGTCGGACTTCCTGCCGGCGAGCTGCTACGAGGATAA
>URPU01000145.1 GCA_900549865.1 uncultured Eubacteriales bacterium | reverse complement strand
TTCCGGCGCGCGGCGCGGTCACTTGACCACGACGTTCTCCTCGCCCAGCATTTCCTTCAGCTCCGCCACGAGCGAGTCGTGGATGATGCAGCGCGCGGTGAGCTTCCGCTTTTCCCGCGCGCAGTAGATCACCATCTGCTGCTGGCCGGGGAACATTGTGAGGATAAGCTCTATGCGCTTTATGCGCGGATCGTCCGCCGCGGGCAGCTTCACCCAGAGCTTCCGCTGTGCGGCGGGGTCGTCGCCATGCGGCGCGGGCTTGGGCGCGCCGTCCGGCCGGGCCGCGGCGGCCTTCATGGAATCGGCCTCCTCAATGGGGCGGATGGTGTCCGCCATAAGCTGCGGCTCCTTCTCGTCGCGCACGGAGATGCGCCCGCGCACGATGAGCGCGGCGTTGTCCTTGATGAACATGGAGCTTTGATCCAGCACGCGCTGAAAGGCGATGACCTCCATGGCGCCGGTGTCGTCCTCAAGTGTTATATAGCTCATGAGGGAGTTGTTCTTCGTCGGGCGCGTCCTCGCCCCAGCGACGACGCCCGCCACGGTGATATACTGCCCGTCGGCAAAGCTGCGCGGCCCGTCCTCGGCGGCAAAATCATTCATCACCGCGCCGATGGGCGATGCGCCTATCTTCTTCACGGCGGCGCGGTACTCGTCCATCGGGTGCCCCGTGAGGTAAAGCCCGGTGGTCTCCTTCTCCATCGCCATACGCTCGCGCGCGGAGAACTCCTCTATATCCGGGATGGGGATGGACACGGGGCGCGCCTCGCCCCCCTCGTCCGGGTCGCCGAAGAGGTCCATCTGGCCGGAGATGTTGTCGCGCGCGGCCTGAGAGATGCTGTCTATGACAGCGCCGCATATCTGCACCAGCGCGCGGCGCTTATAGCCCATCGAGTCGAACGCGCCGGCCTTTATGAGATTTTCCACCGCGCGGCGGTTCAGCTCCCTGCCGGACATGCGGCGGCAGAAGTCCTCAAAGCTTTTGAAGAGGCCGCCGCTCTCGCGCTCCGCCACGAGGCCGTTTATCGCGCCCCAGCCTATCCCCTTTATCGCCACAAGGCCGTAGCGCAGATTTTCCCCCGCGACGGTGAAGTTTGCGCCCGATTCGTTGACGTCCGGCGGCAGGAGCTTTATGCCCAGCTCGCGGCACTCGGCGATGTACTCCGCGACCTTGTTGCTGTTGTCCAGCACGCTCGTCAGCAGCGCCGCCATGTACTGCTGCGGGTGGTGGCGCTTCATGTACGCGGTGCGGTAGGCGACGATGGCGTAGCACACGGCGTGCGCCTTGTTGAAGGCGTAGCTTGCGAAGTCCAATATCTCGTCATATATGCTGTTGGCCACGCTTTCGCTGACGCCGTTTGCGACCGCGCCGGGGATGCCGCGCGCCGGGTCGCCGTGGATGAAGGCGACGCGCTCGGCATCGATGACCTTGTGCTTCTTTTTGGACATGGCGCGGCGTATCATATCCGCCTGCCCAAGCGAGAACCCGGCCAGACGGCGGAATATTTCAATGACCTGCTCCTGATAGACGATGCAGCCGTAGGTGACGGAGAGTATCGGGCGCAGAAGCTCATGCTTATAGCTGACCTTCTCCGGATGGACGGAGCATTCCAGAAAGCGCGGTATGCTGTCCATGGGGCCGGGGCGGTAGAGGGCGATAAGCGCGGTGATATCCTCGATGCTCTTCGGCTTCAGACCCACGCACACGCCCGTCATGCCCGTGCTTTCAAGCTGGAACACGCCGCTCGTCCGCCCCTGGGCAAGCATTTCATAGGTCTCGCCGTCGTCCTCGGGCACGTCCTCGATGCGAAAGCCCGGCTCGTCCCGCTGCACGAGCTTCACCGCGTCGTCCAGCACCGTCAGGTTCCTCAGCGCGAGGAAGTCCATTTTCAGAAGCCCAAGCTCCTCCAGCGTCGTCATGGGGTACTGGCACACGACGGCCTCGTCGTTTTTGGCGAGGGGCACGTATTCATACACGGGCTTTTCCGTGATGACGACCCCGGCCGCGTGGGTGGAGGCGTGGCGCGGCATCCCCTCAAGGGCGCGCGCGACGTCTATAAGGCGCTTGAGAGTCTCGTCCTGCTCGTACATCTCGTGCAGGGGCTTTGAAAGCTTGAGCGCCTCGTCCAGCGTGATGTTCAGCGCGCCCGGCCCGGAGGGGACCTGCTTCGCCACGGCGTCCGTCTCGGCATAGCTGACGGACAGCGCGCGCCCCACGTCGCGCACGGCGTTGCGCGCGGCCATTGTGCCGAAGGTGACTATCTGCGCCACGTGGTCCTCGCCGTAGACGCGCTTGACATAGTCTATCACCTCCGCGCGGCGGTTGACGCAGAAATCGACGTCAATATCCGGCATGGAGACGCGCTCCGGGTTGAGAAAGCGCTCAAAGAAGAGGCTGTATTTTATCGGATCGACGTCCGTGATGTGCAGGCAGTAGGACACGACGCTGCCCGCGGCGCTGCCGCGCCCCGGCCCGACCGGGATGCCGTTTCGCTTGGCGTAGCCGATGAAGTCCGACACGATGAGGAAATAGTCCACAAAGCCCATCTTGTTTATCATGCTCAGCTCGTATTCAAGCTGGGCGTGCACCTCCGGGCTGTTGGGGTAGCGCTCGGCAAA
>URPU01000144.1 GCA_900549865.1 uncultured Eubacteriales bacterium | reverse complement strand
CATCCTCAGAGGCGAAGCCCGCGGAAAAGACGGCGCGGATATTGGAAAGCGTGCCGGCGTCCACGCTGTACACCCCGTCGCGCCGCAGCGCCTCCATCCAGCCGGAGACGGCGGAGCAGTCGCCGCCGGAGGCGAGGAACAGAAGCCTTTCAAGATTGGACGAGACTAGGATGTCCATCGACGGAGAGGTCGTGCGGATAAAGGGGCGGCGCGCATCATAAACGCCCGTGCGGATAAAATCGGCGAGGACGTTATTCTCATTCGAGGCGCAGACGAGACGACCGACCGGGAGGCCGAGCAGCCGGGCATAGTAACCGGCCAGAATATCGCCGAAGTTGCCCGTCGGCACGATGAAGTCCACCCTATCGCCCACGGATATCGCGCCGGAGGCGGCGAGCTGGGCGTAAGCGGAGAAGTAATAGATAAGCTGCGGGGCGAGGCGGCCGATATTGATGGAGTTTGCGGAGCTGAGCCGCGCGGAGCCGCCGCGCAGAGCGGCAAAGGCCTCCTTCACGCCGCGCTGGCAGTCGTCAAAATTGCCGCGCACGGCGCACACGCGCACATTGCGCCCTGCCTGCGTGACCATCTGCGCGCGCTGCACCGGGGAAACGCCGCCGTCGGGATAAAAGACGATAATGCCCGTACCGGCGACGTCGTGGAAGCCCTCCAGCGCGGCCTTGCCGGTGTCGCCGGAGGTGGCGGTGAGGATGACGATATCGTCGGGCACGCCGAGCTGGCGGCGGGCCTGCGTGATAAGCTGCGGCAGCATGGACAGCGCCACGTCCTTAAAGGCGCTTGTCGGCCCGTGGAAAAGCTCCAGCACGTGAACATCGCCGCAGGGAACGAGCGGCGACAGCCTGTCGTTTTCAAACTTGCCGAGATAGGCCCGGCGCACGAGCGCGCCCATATCCTCAAACTCCGGAAGGAGGAAGCCTAGCAGCATTTCCGCCATGCCCAGCTCGTCAAGCGAAAGGCATTTGCGCCAGTCAAAGGGGCGCGCGGCGATGGAAGGGTCTATATAAAGTCCGCCGTCCGGCGCGATGCCGGTGAGCACGGCCTCAAGCGAGTTGGCCGCGGCGGCGCTTCTTGTACTCTGATAGCTCATAACATTATCCCCCCGGCTCACTCAATGGCGAGGAGCTTCGCCTGCTCAACGCCGGGCGTGTTGTTCACAAGCCCGATAAGGCCGGACAGCTCACAGCTCATGGAGCTGACGTCCAGCGAGATGGTGACGCTGGCGCGGTCGTGGATGGGCAGACTTTGCGTGATGGTGAGAACGCTGGCCCCGGCCTCGGATATGCAGCTCAAAAGCGCGCTGAGCACGCCCGGCTCATGCGCAAGCATCATCGACAGCACGGCCTTGCGCCCGCCGGCCATTTCGGAAGGCTCAAGTATATAATCCTTATATTTATAATACGTGCTGCGGGAAATGCCTATCTCCTTGACGGCCTGACTGACGTCGCGCACACGGCCGGACTCCATCAGATGGCGCACGGCGAGGACCTTTTCGTAATACTCCGGCAGAATGCTTTTGTGTATGATCAGATAATTTTCAAGCATGACTCCAACAACTCCTTGTGAAAATCGGCGAAGAAAAAACCCTTGTTTTTCTCCGACACATATGATACACTGTCCACGTCAAAAATACAAGTGTTTTTGACAAACGGACTAAATTTTTTGGAGGTGGACTTATGAAGGTCGCAGTATTGGGTTACGGGACAGTCGGAAAGGGAGTGTATAACATGCTGCGAACCGGCAGCCTCCTTGAAGCGGGGCCTGTGCTGGTGCGTCGCGGGAAGGCGGACGAGGCCTTCAAGTGCGACGACATGGCGGCGATATGCGCGGATGAGAGCATCGACTGCGTCGCCGAGGTCATGGGCGGCGTTGACACGGCGTACAGCTATGCCGTGATGGCGCTTAAAGCGGGGAAGCACTTCGTCACGTCGAACAAGGCGCTCGTCGCGGCGCGGGGCGTGGAGCTTGCAGCCCTCGCGCGCGAAAACGGCGTGGGCTTCCTTTTCAGCGCGGCCTGCGGCGGGGCGGTGCCCTTCCTGCACAACCTTGAGCTTGCGCGCGAGAATGACGAGATATACTCCCTCGGCGGGATACTGAACGGCACGACGAACTACATGCTGGACATGATGCAGTCGGAGGGGCTTGATTACGACGCGGCGCTGAAGGACGCGCAGGAACTCGGCTATGCCGAGGCGGATCCCACGGCGGATGTGAGCGGCCTTGACGCGCTGAGAAAGATAATGCTGGGCTGCGCCGTGGCATACGATATACTGCCGGAGGAAGGACTGCTGAACGAGGGGATAGAGAGTCTGCGCGCCGCAGACGCAGCGGACATAAAGCGCCGCGGCCTCACCTGCCGCCTGCTCGCCAAGGGCGGGAAGAACGGCGACGGCAGCATATACGCCTATGTGCAGCCGGTGCTGCTGGGGGCTGACGCGCCGGAGTGCGCGGTGAAAAAGAACTTCAACATGGCCAAGTACACCGGCAGAAATTCCGGGCTGATAGTCCTGATGGGGCAGGGCGCGGGACGCTATCCAACGGCGTCGGCCGTGATACGCGACATTGAATGCCTCCGGGCGGGGCAGAGGGAGATGCTGACGGCGGCGTGCCGCACAGGCGCGGCGGACAACGCGCAGAGCGTGTGCCGCTACTACGTGCGCCTGCCGGAGATATACGCACATGAGCTGCCG
>URPU01000143.1 GCA_900549865.1 uncultured Eubacteriales bacterium | reverse complement strand
GTCGGTGCTGGACTTCATCATCATCGCCGTGATGACGTCCTCCATGGGCAAGGGCACGGCCTTTTCCGCGCTGCCTGTCTTTGTTTTCGAAGGGGCCATGACGCTGCTGGCACGGCTTCTCTCCCCAGTGATGACGGCCACGGCCGTCGCGTACCTGTCGCTCATCGGCTCGGTGCTGATATTCTGCATTGGGGTGAACCTTGTATGGGGCAAGAAATTAAGCGTGGCGAACATGCTGCCGTCCGTGCTTCTGGCAATTCTGGCGGCATATCTGCCTTGGGGCTTCTAGGAGGAAAAATGGACGATTATATCATCAGACCCATCACCGCCGCGGATGACACGGCGATAGCGGGGATAATCAGAAGAAATCTGGAGCATTACCATCTCGACATCTCTGGCACGGCGTATTTCGATAAGGAGCTTGACTCGCTCAGCCGCTTCTATAACGCCATGCCGGTGGAGAGAGGCTACTTCGTCGCCGTGGACGGAGACGGCGCTGTTTTGGGCGGCGGTGGCATTGCCGCGTTTGCGGGGCTCACAAACTGCGCGGAGGTGCAGAAGCTCTATCTCTCCGACGCCGCAAAGGGCAGGGGGATCGGAAAGCGGCTGATGCATACGATAGAGAATTTTGCCCGCGCTGCCGGATATGAGCGGCTGTATCTGGAGACGCACTCTGACCTTCAGGCCGCGATACATCTGTATGAAAAGCTGGGCTTTCGCCAAATCGATAAGCCAGCCGCCGTGCTTCACGGCACGATGAACATGTTTTACCTGAAAGACATAAGGGCCTGAACCGCATACGCGGCAATAAAATATACGCATATCCGCAGACGCGCGGGGCTTTCCGACATGATGTCGCATGAAAGCTCCGCGCGTTTTTTGCGTCTTGATGTGATTATGTATCCGCCTCATCTGCTGTTTCTATGGCCTGTGAAAGGCAGAAATCCACTAGCAGCTCTATCATCTGCCGGTTCGGATCAGGCAGATGCTCTATCCGTGCGGCCAGCGACAGAAGATCGGTCTGCGTTCCGCGCCCCGTCAGGATGTAATCCGTGCTGACGTCCAGAATGCCGCACAGGTTGATGAGGTTGTCTATCCGTATGGCCTTGTTTCCGCGCTCAAGATTCGACACCATCTGCACGGACACGTTCATCCTGTCGGCAAGCTGCTCCTGCGTCAGTCCCTGCTGCTTGCGCCGCCGCTGTATTCGTCTCCCTATTTCCAAAAGCAAGGTGTTGTCCACTTATCTCCTCCGTGTGCGGTCAGGTCTGCCGGCCGCCCCCGGGATCTGCGGGAACTGATATGGTAAGCTGCCTGCGATGCGTTGTCCAATATAAACCTTCAAGATAAGTATATTAGCTTTCAGGTGAAAAAATAAGCACCTATAGATTGACTAGATACACCTATAGATGTATAATATGTTAACGTTTTATGACTTGAAAATGAAAAATGGGAGGAACGGGAAAATGGCAAGGCCCCCTATAGGCGCAGAGATAAAGACGACCGAGGGAATGACTGCAAAGGTGCTCAAGGAGCTTGGCTCCGGCGGGCAGGGCATGGTCTACATGGTGGACTACGGCGGGAAGAAAATGGCGCTGAAGTGGTATCACGACAGCGCGTTTGCCGACCCAAAGACCGGCGCTGTTGATGCGGAAAAACGCGAAAGCTTTTACGAGAACCTCAAAAACAATGTGCGGATAGGCAGTCCGTCGGCGGAGTTCCTGTGGCCGCTGGCGATAACGGGATATGAGCACGGCTCCTTCGGCTATATCATGGAGCTTCGGCCGGACCGCTTCGTGCAGGAGTCCACGCTGCTCGTCGGGCGCAGGGTGCATTTTGAAAGCTACAGCGTTGTCGTGCAGGCCATGATAAATATGGCCAACGCTTTCCGCAACCTGCACAACAAGGGCTTCAGCTATTCCGACCTGAACGCTGCGAACTTCTTCTTCGACCCCCACACCGGGGAGCTTCTCGTCTGCGACAACGACAACGCCAGCTATCCCGGCTATCACACCGGCATCCTCGGCATCGCGCGCTATATGGCGCCGGAGGTCGTGCTGCGCTATAAGCTGCCCGACACGCAGACGGACAGATATTCCCTCGCGGTGCATCTGTTCTCCCTGCTCTTCCGCCATCACCCGCTGGAGGGCGTGCGCGGCACTCCTGCCAGCTTCACGGCCTATGACGAGGTGCGCGTCTACGGGGAGGAGCCTGCCTTTATCTTTGACCCCGACAACGACGCCAACCGCCCGGTGAAGGGCGTGGGCGACGCGGCCACGAAGGTGTGGAACAGTATGCCCGCGTATATAAGAGAGCTTTTTGAGCGCGCCTTCTCGCAGAACTGCCTTAAGTGCGACGTGACGAACGAGAAAAACTCTGACGGCAGCGGAAAAACGAAGGTGTCCTACCGCGCCAATCGCGTTTCTGAGCGGGAGTGGATAGATGCCCTGACGCATCTGCGCGCGGATATACTGCGCTGCCCCGTCTGCGGGCGGGAGAACTTCATCACCAACAGGCTCGCCTGCCGCTGCGGCAGTGCGCTTTCCGTGTCGAATCTCATCTGCCTGCCGAAGTATAACGTCGTGGCCTATCCCGGCCAGCGGATATACCGCATCCAGATAGACAGAACGTGTCCCGACAGCACCGCGACGGAGGTCGTCGCGCAGGTGGTGGAGCAGAACGGCACAAGGTACGTTCCCCAGAATTATTACATAAAGAACTGCTCTAACGAGGTGTGGGACTGCACGACCTCGCACGGGAAGAAGCGCCCCCTCAACCCCGGTGAGCTCATGCCCGTCAAGGCCGGAATAAGCGTCTCCATCAGCGGTGGCAGCTTCAAGATAAGCTGAAAATATATAAAAAATATATAAATTTAATAGTGTATAGAAACAGAAAGGAAATATAACATCATGGATGAATTCACAAGCGCCCT
>URPU01000142.1 GCA_900549865.1 uncultured Eubacteriales bacterium | reverse complement strand
TTCATGCGGTTTCGTGCCGCTTCGTCAATCTTAGCGCAATACTGTCTTACGTACACCCAGCTATGGAGGGGCTTTGTTCGTACAAAAACTCATAAAACAGGCTTTTCGTATCTCCCTTGTGGGAGATGGTGAAAATCCCAAATTCTCACCGGAGGTATCTTTACTCCGCTTCCTTTTTCTCCAACGCGGCGAGGCGCTGCTTTATGGCGGCGATCTCGTCGGCCATCGGGTCGCGCACGCTGACCTGATCGACCTCCGTCGCATAGTCCACCTTCTGCCCGGCAATGCGCACTATGCGCGCCGGGATGCCGACGGCCGTGCTGTCCGGCGGAACCTCGCCCAGTACGACGGAGTTCGCCGCGATGCGGCTGTTGTCGCCGACCTTGAACGGCCCCAGCACCTTCGCGCCCGTGCCGATGAGCACGTTGTTGCCGATGGTGGGGTGGCGCTTGCCGCTGTCCTTGCCCGTGCCGCCCAGCGTGACGCCGTGGTAGAGCAAGCAGTCGTCGCCTATCTCCGCCGTCTCGCCGATGACGATGCCCATGCCGTGGTCTATGACAAGGCGCTTGCCTATCTTCGCGCCGGGGTGTATCTCTATGCCGGTGCGGCGGCGGCTGGCCTGCGATATCATGCGGGCAATGAATTTCATGTCATGCTCGTAAAACCAGTGCGCGCAGCGGTGGCTGCGCGTGGCCTTCAGGCCGGGATAAAGGAAATACACCTCCAGCGGGCTTCTCGCCGCGGGGTCGCGCGCCATATAGGCCGCAATGGTCTCTCTCAGATCGTCAAACATATATAAACCTCAAACCTCGATTTTGTTGATTTATTTTAATACGTTTTTTCTTTGCCCGGCTTCTCCGGGCAAAGAAAAAACGGCGGTAAACACCGCCGCCGCAGATGAGCGCGCAGGGTCACAGACCCTGCCGGATACAGCGACAGCGACATCGTGCACAACAGACGCAACAACATGCGCGGCATTTCATCATCACTGTCACCTCATTTCAATTCCCAGCATATACGAAGGATTTCCCCTCTACCAGCATAATACGCGGCGGAGGGGATTTTGTCAATAGTTACCCTCTTTGCGTGAGCGCGCGGCACGTTATTTCCCGCCGTCACGGCGCTGGAGCTTGTGCTTTTTCCCGTCGGGCGTCACGACATAGGTGTTGTCCAGCACCTGCTGTGCGCCGCGCCGCCAGTCGTCAAGATACTCCCGGCGCAGCACGGCGCGCTCGGCAAGCTCCTCCTCGGTCAGCTCCCGCTCCTTGGCGAGGCGCGCAAGCTCGTTTATCCTGTCTATCTTCTCTTTTTCCATGCTTCATACCTTCCCTTCGATGGTGCCCAGCTCGTCCAGCGTCAGCTCGAACGCGGGGATGAAATGCTCAAGGAAGTACTTCACCTCCGGCAGCGGGCTTTCCTCCAGCGTCCGCCGTGTCTGCTTCTCGGCGGAGATGAACTCGTCGTTCCCGGCGCGGCGCTCCTCGATGCATTTTATGTATGCCGAAAGCTTGTCCGCCGCCTTTACAAGGTCGTGCGTGCGCCGCTGGGTCTCCCCGGTCAGAAGCGGCTCAAACGCGCCGCGCAGCTCATCCGGCAGCGTGGCCAGCAGCTTCGTGCACGCGATATCCTCCACCTCTTTATACGCGTCGCGGATGAGGTCGTTGTGGTACTTTATCGGCGTGGGCAGGTCCCCCGTGAGTATCTCGGAGCTGTCGTGGTACAGCGCGACAGCCGCGTACTCGTTCGGGTCGCAGGGCACGCCGTACACGTCGCGGCGGATGATAGCCAGCGCATGGGCGATCACCGCGGTCATATGGCTGTGCTCCTGAATGTTTTCGGGCAGGGCGTTGCGCATGAGGCTCCACCGGCCGATGTAGCGCATACGCGAGATATAGGCAAAAAAGTTATCGGACATTATTCTCTCTCTTCCGTCCGGGGCTTGTCCGGCGCAGGCGCGGCGGTTGACAAATTCCTCGGACCGGTATATTATTTTCCCGCAAAGGGCAGTGACGCTTTGCGCCGGCTCTGGAAAGTTTACAGCTTCACGCAAGACCGTCACCCGTTTGTGTGGCGGCCTTCGTTTTCCCGCGCCGCTTTTTAATATAACATATCCCGCCGCGCCATTTCAACATATTTCTCTCCGCCGCGCCGAAGCGCGCCGCCGGAGCTTTTCATAAAAGGAGCTTTTGCAATGTATAACGGCATGAAGATCATCGACGCGCATGTGCACAATTCCCCGCAGCTGGACCCGCGGCGCCTCGCGCAGTTCCTCGCGCGCACGGGCACGGACATGGCCTGCGTCAACGCCGTGGCGCACAGCCGGTGCATATCGGCGACGCCGCAGGCGCTCGCGCTGAAAAAGCTTTACCCCGGCCGCTTCTACGTTTTCACCGGGCTTGATATGAGCGAATATTACCTCCACCCGGACACGCTGGGCGCGCACATGGCCGCCTTTGCGCAAAGGATGCTTGCCGCCGGGTGTGACGGGATAAAGCTGCTGGAGGGCAAGCCGCAGATGCGCAGGCTCTACCCCGTGCCGGACTTTGACGCCCCCTGCTGGGAGCCGTTCTGGGCATGGGCAGAGGAGGCGGGCGTGCCCTTCATGTGGCACGTCAACGACCCGGAGAACTTCTGGGACGCCGCGCACGCCCCGGCCTTCGCCGTGGCGCAGGGCTGGCTGTACGACGACAGCTATATCAACAACGAGGCGCAGTACGCGCAGGTACTGTCCGTCCTCGCGCGGCATCCGCGCCTGCGCATCGTCTTTGCGCACTTCTTTTTCATGTCCGCGCAGCTTGACCGCCTCTCCGGCATACTTGACCGGTATGAAAACGTCTCAGTTGACCTCACGCCGGGGATAGAGATGTACGAAAACTTCTCCGCCGCGCCGGAGCGGGCGCGCGCGTTCTTCGCCCGGTACGCGGACAGGATAATCTACGGCACGGACATCGGCGGGCGCTGCGTGCTCATGGGGGAGGACAAGGCCTTCGACGAGGCCGAGAACCTGCGCCGCCCGGAGATCGTGCGCGCCTTCCTCACGCTCACCGGTGAGGAGGAGGTCGCCTCCGACGGGCATTTCCTCATAAAGCGCCCGCCGTTCACCATGCGCGGCCCCGGCCTTTCGGATGCAGCGCTTTCCGCGGTGCTGGGCGGGAACTTCGCCCGCCTCGCCGGGGAGGAGCCGAAAAGCGCCGACGGCGGCGCGGTGCTGGAAGAGTGCGCGCGTCTGCGCCGCCGCCTCGCGGAAATGGACGCAAAATACCCGGATTTCACCCCGGATCTCTCCGTCGTGGAGTACGCAGAGAGCATTTTTGCTGGTACCCTCGGTTGACAAGAGCACATACGCCTGACAGCGTGTCTTTCCGGCGCTTT
>URPU01000141.1 GCA_900549865.1 uncultured Eubacteriales bacterium | reverse complement strand
TCGACAGGCCGCGGGGTATACGACGGGCGAGACACCTAGTATTATAAAACTGCGGACTGCATGGCGCTGTCCGCAGTTTTTATCCGCGCGTTATTTCTTTTACCATCCCTCGCTGTCGTCCATCACCATGAGCGACGCATCCAGCGGCTCCTCCTGCATGACCGTCGTCATGAAGCTGTTGACCTGGTCGCGCATATCCTGCCGCGTGACCGTGCGGTGGTCGAACATGTCGTTCGACACCATCATGAGCTTCTGCGGCTTCTCCTTGGCCTGATCAAGAATGACGCCCGTGAGGCCGAGCGCGCCCTTGCAGGTGATATCGTCGTTGAGCACTATCATGTCGCAGTTGAACTTCTCCGCCTCTTCCCAGAACTCAACGACATGCTGCCACCCGCCCGTGAGATGGCGGCGCATGACGCCCGTCTCATAGTTGCGCGCGATGCCGGTGAGCGCCGCGTCCAGCGAATCCGTGGGAATGATGACGTTGCCGGAAAAATTGTCCATCGCCAGCACGACCAGAACGCCCCAGCAGTTATACAGCCAGCTTGGAAATTGCAGCCAGTAGCACGCCGGGCCGCCCCACATGATGGCCCTGTGCCGCGCCTTGGGGAAGCAGTTGGTCTTGTCCGCATACGCCTTTTCCGCCAGCTTGAGTATCTTTTTGTCGGTCTCGCGGATGAGCGGCAGACGGCCGCCGGAGAAGGTGAAATAGAACGCATGGTACAGTGCGCCGATGGAGCTGCCGATCGGCGAGTACGGAGTTTTTATGTACTCCCACTTCTCCATCTCGTTTCTGACCTCTTCATTGTGCGCCTCTATGACCTTCCAGAAGGCCTCCTCGTCGAATTTTTCGCCGGTGTGCTCTTCTATGAAGGCGATAGTCCTTTTTATCTGGGCGAGGGCGTATTTGTCCGTGTTTCTGTCCTCCCACCGCATGGGAACGTCCGAGGTGATGGACGGCAGGCCGAGGCGGCGGTCAATGAGCTGGCTGTTCATCGTGGACGAGTCGCATGGCATATTATTTGCGATAACGCATGCGCCGACCTTCGGGAAATCGTCGCACAGGGCGACGCCGGCCGCGTTGCTGGAGAGGCGGCAGGAATCGGACGGTAGACCGGCCTGCTCCATCGCGTCGATATAATGCGGGCAGAGCTGCTGATCCATGTAGCAGCCTATAAGCCCCTGATACACCTCCAGCGGCATCGGGATGAGATTCGGGAAGCCCGCGAGAACCTCCGGCGGCATGGTCTGCTCCAGCATGACGAGCTTCGCGGCGAAATCGTTGTCACCGAAGCGGCGGTCGCCCTTCATCATCTGTCCGAGCTGTGTCGTCGCGTTGGACATGATGGGGAAAAGCTGTTCACGCGTGACGCGAAGCGCCGGGCCGCGAAGCCCCTCCACGCACTTGTCCGCCATGTTGAACGCCGCGAGGTATGAACCGAACCAGCGGTATTCCAGCAGCCCTCTCACAATACGCACGGGGGAAATGGTGATGAACTTCGCCATCACGCCGAGGATGCGCATCCACTGGGTATAGTCATACCACGTGTCGCGCAGTCCGCGCCACTCGCGGTGCCGCGCGATGCCGGAGCCGGGAATGAACCGGCCGCCCTGACCTTTTGTCTTCTTCCCCATCACAGCTTACCTCCCTGAATGTTCTTGATCTCAAGGCTTTCCACAAATGCCTGAAAGCGCGTGCGAAGCTGCCCCGCGGAGGCCAGCGTATATTCGCGCTCTATGCCGATGGTGGGAACACCCATCTCCTCCGAGAGCACGTGCACGCCGATAACACGCTCATAGCTCCAGAATTCGCAGAACTTCATCTGATTGTATATAACACCGTCGGCCTTGTATTCCTCGACGAGGCGGCGGATGTATTCCTTGCGGCCGTCGGCCTTTTCGCGGTTCATGAAGCGCGGGCACTGGCTGGTTTCAAGATAGTGCCGCGCCACGGCGCGCAGCGGCGTCTCTCCGGCGCGTATCTCTATCTCTTCCCTTCCGGGGAGAGTGCCATAGCAGTACCTGTCCGCCACGACCATCGCCCCGCAGCTTTCCAGCAGCTTTGTAAATGCCGGGTCGTCTATCTCAGAGCCTGTCAGCACGACGCGGACACGGAACGGCTTTTTAGCGTCGGTCTCGCGCGTCTTTACCTCCTCCAGCGTCTCGCGCAGCTTGTCTATAATAAGATACTGCGGGCAGACGAGGCTGACGAGCTGTATAACGTGGAACTCGTAGCCGGTGATGGGTGGGTCGTCCAACTTTCGCAGCTCGCCCAGCTCGCGGATAACGGCGCACAGCTCATTATGCGCGTCTATCGCGGCGCGTATGGCGTCGTCGGAAATGTCCACGCCAAGCTCATCGTGCAGCGGCTGGAGAAGCTTGGTTTCAAGCTGCTGCTCGTAATGCTCGATCGCGGCGGAGGAGTCGTTGAAGGGCACGTCCATCATGCTCATGAAGAAGTGCGGATTGTTCTTTTTCACAAGCCCGAGTATCTCAAAATGCTCGTGGCCGCGGTGCATCATCTGGCAGGTCTCGGAGGACAGCAGCGCGTCGAGATAATCGAAGCCGCCCTCAATGCCGCGCTCAAGTATGCTGCGCGTGTATGAGCATATCTTGCTTGACATGTAGTATGTGCCGACGTCGATACTTCCGGTTCCGGGCGCTCTGAGGCGGCTGGCAAAGCAGCCGGGCAGATTGAGCAGGACCTCCGGAACGAAGTAGCATGTATAGCCCAGCGCCAGCTTCCCCTCCGCCTTTGCCTGCTTGACAAGCTCGTTGTTTGCCTCTTCAAGCAGACGTTCAAAGTAGATAAGGTGCTTGAGATCTTTCATTGTCTCCTCTTTCCCCTCGCCTTTCAGCGTAAGTCTTTGGTCGTTTTCCGGTGGATAACCAGTGTGCATAATATTTTGTATGTTTATAATATGACGAACAGAGCCCAAAAGCAACATATTTTCTCGAATATGCGCATTTTTCAGACGTGTGCGCAAATTCGTTGGTCAACCACCGGCGTTCCGGCGGATAGGCAGGATGCGCGGCGGGGATGCGCATATATCGGGATTTTTTGCACGATTCCGGTTTTGAGCCTGGCCTCGGCGAAATAAATGTCTTGCAGTTGCCGGGTAATTAGTGTATAATATTTTTCACTTTAGTCCAGCGCATGTTATGTGTATCATATATCATATCCGGGTGTAGCGCAGTTGGTAGCGCGGGTGGTTTGGGACCATCAGGTCGGGGGTTCGAGCCCCTCCACTCGGACCAAATAAGCAATGCCCCCACCGGGGGGCGTTGCTTGTTTCTTTGCCCATTTGGGCTCGAACCCGAGGGCACTTAGAAACCTGCCGGTGGAAAAGCGCCATGCCGCTGCCGGGGGCAGATGAAGGCGTGGCGCTTTTCCGCAGCCGCAGCTTTTGCAAGGCTATGCGAATGCAGACTTGCAAAAGTTAAATGCGGCAAGGCGGATTCGTTTCAACCCGAGGTGGCCTGCGCCGCGGCGCAGGTCGAGCCCCTCCACTCGGACCAAAAGCTCTCTGAAATCAGCGATTTCAGAGAGCTTTTCTT
>URPU01000140.1 GCA_900549865.1 uncultured Eubacteriales bacterium | reverse complement strand
GGATGCCCGCAATGAGTATTTTCCCGTCCTTCGTCACGCCCAGCGTGCAGGCCGTGCCGTTTTCAACATCGGTGTGCGGATAAACGGAGCTTACGTCAGTCCAGTCATCCACATCGTACTTGCCGCACGCGGCCTCGTCAACGTCGTAATTCTCCGTGCCGCTGATATCAACAAGGACCTCTCCGCCCTTCGTCACGCCCATGAGGCAGGTGTTGTCCGATACGGCGTAAACGATGTCCTTCCACTTGCCGTAGACCTCCGGGTGCAGCCCGGCGGCGGGGTCGGCATCCTCTCCATAGCACAGCATCGGGCGCTTCCCGTCCTCCGTCAGAGAGATGATCCGCCCATCCTCCGTTATGCCGAGGTACTGGTCGATAAGCTGCGTCACGCCGTGGAAATCCGGGTTGAAGCTGACGTTTGCATATTCGCCGTCGTCCAGCATGTGCCGGGCCATGTAGCCGTACAGCACGATGCCGCCGTCGGCCCTTATCGCGGTGAACGCCTCATCCGGGTATTTGCCGCACACATCGACGATATCCCCCGTGAACTTGCCGATATCGTAGCTCTCGTCACCGGTCACGTCCTTTCCGGAGTCATAGTCAAGCTTCCCGTCCTTTGCCGTATACAGCGTGCTCTTTCCGCTGTCGCTATCCTTTTCAACATAGTACCAACAATCGTCCTGAACGTCGTAATAGGCAAAGCTGTCTTTCCACACAAAATCGTTCATGTACAGGATGCTGTCAGGCCCCATGTACATCAAACGGCCGTTCTCCTTCAGACATGCGTAGCCGTATTCCGGGCTGCCGACTATTTTCTTGGCGCCCTCTATATTCCGCACCTCATATGACTCAAGATTCAGCGTGCCGTCCTGCATGGCTTCCGTGACGCGTTTCTGTGAGGGATAGAACAACGTGTAGGAACTGTAGATGCGCACGGTGTAGTCTTCTATGCCGAATACAACGTTGTCGCCGGTGGTGGGGGAGGCGTAGAGGCTCTTGATTCCATCGCCCCATTTCCGCAGGTCCGCGGCATTGCTTTTAATGCGCATCGATTTGACGCTGCCGTCGCCGCAGAGGGCGTATATCGCGCCGCTGGTGTAGCTTATGCCGGTCACATCCTCCCAGCTTTGAAGCGTATCGCGCACGGGCGCGCCCATTGGGTCATAAAGCAGATAGTAGTTTCTGTCGAGGTTTTCATCATCCAGCCAGTAGGCCTCGTCCAAAGTGAAATCAAGCACACAGCTGCGCCCGGCGCGGCGCGCCACGACCAGCACCGGCGTGCCGTCCCACGCGTAAGTCAGCGCTTTGTCGCCCTCAGCACTACTGTACACCTGCATAAGCTCCTCGCCCTGTCCGTCCACATATGACATTTCATACGCCGCGAGGTAGTCTCCGTCCTCGGGCAGGTCGGTGTCACCGGAATACACAAGCTCAAAATCCGCCGCGCACGGCGCATCGTTCCCCGTATTGTACTGCGGCCCCTCGGTGTATTGCGGTATGCTTATATCCGTGCTGCTGACTGCACGGGCATCCGCGCTATTGTCCGCACTTATATTCTTGCTGTCGTCTGCGCTGTCGTTCGCGGCGATATCTGTGCTGGCATCCGTGCTGGCATCTTCACTATTGTCCGCAGCTGCGCCGATATCCGCAGTCGTGCTGATGCCGGCCCCGGCGGAGTAATTCGTCACGTCGAACCAGAGTGCGGGGCGCACGGCGATGTTTTCAATATCGTTATCCTTGCCGTTGAAGTTTATGCCGCCCGCCGCATGCACGTTCGCCGCCTTTGTGGATGAGCCGCCCGGCGTGCGAAGCCACCACCGGCAGTAAGGCCCCTTGTGTTCATTATCCACGCCCTGCCCCTCGGCATAGTCCGTCGGCTCTGCCTGACGGTCGGAGTTTGATTTCAGATACGACTCGCACTCGCGCGCGGAGAGCAGGAACACCATGTCATCCGTGTCGCTGCCGCCGGATATCCCGGATGCGCTCTTCGGGTTTTTGTTCTTCGTCTCAACGATGTAGCCCTGCTCATTGCTGTCGAACGCGGCATTCAGAAACTCATCGTTCAGCCACGCGCGAAGCTCGCTGGTCTCCCATGTGACGCTCGCTTCGCTTGTGTCATACGGGCGGACGTCCAGACATTTTTCACTCAGAAGCAGCACCTTGCCGCCCTTTTTGTCCAAAATCGTCCACGTTATCGGTTCCGTGCCGTTTGAATTATTGTCGTCCTGCTCGTATGTGCCGAGCTGTATTTTATCCCCGACGCGGTAATCGCTGGCCGCGGCGCTTGCCGTCACGGGGCACAGCGCCAGCGCCATGACGAGCACCAGCAGCACGGAGATAAGCTTCTTCATTCTTCTCATGTACGTTCTCCTTTGGTTTTGATTTTGTATCTTTACAGCCTGTGTGCCGCCCCTTTTTCCGCGGGCGCTTTCTTTTTCGCCGAAGCGGTGCATATATTCTTTCAAGTATGCTTTTAGGAGGACACAGGCTTTGAAAATTCTCAGGCTGGGCAGCATCGGCCCATCGGTACAGCTTTTGCAGCTTGCGCTTGAGCGCGCGGGCTTCGGCCCCGTCACGACGGACGGTATTTTCGGCACGGCCACGCAGTACGCGCTGCGCCGCTTTCAGCAGGCGAACGCCATTCCCGTGGACGGCGTGGCCGGAAGCGTCACGCACAGGGCGCTTCTGCCGTGGTACACGGGCTTTCTCATACACACTGCTGCGCGCGGCGATACGCTTTACTCCATCGCGCAGCGCCATGGCAGCACGGCCGCCGCGCTGACACTGGCAAACCCTGATATCGACGCGGCCTCCCTCATGCCGGGCACGCCCGTCGTCGTGCCGCTTCCCTTCGACGTGGTGCCGACTGGGATAAACTACTGCGCCGCCCTCATCGGCTACTGCGTGCGCGGGCTTGCCGCGCGCTATCCCTTCATCGTCACGGGGGAGATAGGCAAAAGCGTGATGGGCCGCCCGCTGTGGTGCATGAGCCTCGGCCGCGGCGGCAACCGCGTGCTGTACAACGCCTCTCATCACGCCAATGAGTGGATAACCACGGCGCTGCTGCTGAAATTCACGGAGGAGCTTGCGCGCGCCTACGCCTCGGGCGGCTTCATCTACGGTCAGAGCGCGGCGGAGCTTCTCGACTACGCCTCGCTATTCATCGTTCCGGCGGTGGACCCGGACGGCATCGACCTTGTCACGGGGGAGCTGACGTCGGGGGAGTACTACGAGCAGGCGGCCGCCATCGCGGCGGACTATCCGCAATTCGCGTTCCCCTCGGGCTGGAAGGCCAACATCCGCGGCGTTGACCTGAACCTGCAATACCCCGCGGGGTGGGAGCAGGCAAAGGCAAACAAGGCCGCGCAGGGGATAATCTCACCCGCACCGGCGGATTATGTTGGCGCGTCGCCCCTCTCCGCGCCGGAGAGCCGTGCCATGTACGACTATACGCTGTCTCTCGACCCGGCGCTCATTCTGGCGTACCACACGCAGGGCGAGGTGATATACTGGCGCTTTGCCGATTTCGACCCGCCCGGCGCGGAGAATATAGGCCGCGCGTTTGCGCAGGTCTCCGGCTACGCGCTGG
>URPU01000139.1 GCA_900549865.1 uncultured Eubacteriales bacterium | reverse complement strand
GGACGCGCATCCGTACCAACAACGTGATCGAGCGGCTGAACCGGGAGATCCGCCGGCGCACGCGCGTGGTGGGGACGTTCCCCGATGGCAACTCCGCCCTGATGCTGGTCTGTGCCCGCCTTCGCCATGTGGCAGGTACCCAGTGGGGCTGCAAGAAATATATGAACATGAAGCACTTGGAGGCGGCTCTGGACGACGCCTTCATTGCCGGCTGACTTCACTCAGCCGGGGCCTGCAAATAAATTTGCGCATAAATCTTGACGGCACCCGAGGCGCCGGTATTCTATCGGCAGGATGCCGGTGCTCTTTTTGAAAAGCTCCGCGAAGCGGCTGGACGTGGTATAGCCTATCATCTGTGCGATCTGCCCCATGGTGAAGTCCGTGTCGATAAGCAGATGCTCCGCCTGACTCATGCGCCGCCCCTGAATATACTGCGTCACGGTGCAGCCCATCTGCCGCTTGAAGCAGGTTTTCAGCTTGCTCTCGCTCATGCACGCGATACCGGCCAGCCGCTCCAGCGGGATATCAAAGGCGTAGTGATCGGAAATATAGCTCACCACGTTTTGCAGCCCGCACAGGCGCAAAAAAACGCCGCCTCCATGCAGCAAAAAGTGAATATTGACAACACCGCGTCGCCCGTTTATAATGATACCAGCAAGATAATGGGAGGTGTTTCTGGTGTCGCAAGAACAGGCATTGCAGCGGATAGTAACGGAGTACCCGGAATTCATCAAGGCAGCGATACAGTATATCGAAGAGAAGAGGAATCTCGAAGAGCTGCTGTCAGTTCTGGACTCGTTTTACTGAATGACAAATCTCAAGCCACACTTAGAGAACGCGGTGTTGCAGTTGAGGCGAAGGACGCTTCTGCTGACAAGGCCGCGTTTTCTGCTGCGCTTGCATCTGCAAGAGAAAGCGACACCGAACACGGCTTGGCAGTCACGCCGAAGAGCGCCCAGCACTGGCCGGCCGGGCCGAACTTATCCGGACAGCCGACGGGATAGAAGCTGTGCTGTGCCATAAGCGGGTTGTAATAGTCTGTAAGCATATTGCTTTTCATATGCTTCCCTTTGCAACGAACGGACAAATCTTTGCAACGATTCGGCAGAATGCCCCGCCGGATATTGAAGAAGCCGCCGTGGTATGATAACTTAAATTGCAGTTAGTGATATTTAACTAAAGTATAGCAAAAGACGGATAAAAAGTCAAACCGTCAATTCATCGCAAAGGAGATCATATCATGCGCACAAACAGCAAAAACAGCCTGACTGTTAAAGACCTTGTTACGACCGGCATCTTTTCGGCCCTCTTTCTGGTGTTTGCCCTTGTGGGCGGCATCTTTTTCGCACCGAACCCGGTGCTGATGTTTTATATGCCCATCGGCAGCGCGCTTCTGTGCGGGCCGGTGTATCTTCTGTTGCTGGCCAAGGTGCCGAAGCGCGGAACGGCGACTATCCTCGGCGTGATACTCTGCGTCGTCTGGTTCGTCACGGGGATGCACTGTGCCATGGCGCTGGGCTATCTTGTCATGGGCATCGCCGCGGACATCACGGCCGGGGCCGGGGGCTATAAGAGCAGGAAGATAAACTCGCTTTCATACATCCTGCTGTCCCTCGGCGGCACGGCCTATCTCGTGTTCTTCACCGGCCCGGACGCATGGGCAGCGACCATGCTCGGCAGCGGCACGGAGCAGTCGTATATCGACACGATGCGCTCCACCGGAAGCACGTGGATAATGCTCATCATGCTGGCGGGAACCGTTATTGCCGCCGCCGTCAGCGCCTACGTTGGCTGCAAAATGCTGAAAAAGCAGTTTGAAAAGGCCGGTATCACAAAATGAGTGCGCTTCACCTCGACCCGCGCACAAAGCTGGCCCTCATCCTGCTGTGCGTTATCAGTGCCATGCTCGCGCCGGATCTGGCGTTTCAGTTCGCGCTCGTGGCGCTCATCGGCCTGCTGTCCGCTCTGTGCGGGAAGTGGCGCTACGCCCTGCGCGGCATTATCGCCTACGCGCTGATATGCGCGTTCACTGTCTGGTGCATGGGCGTGCTGCACGGCACGTGGCGGACGATGTTCGTGGCCTTCCTCGGCCTTGTGCATAAGGTGTACGCCTGCGGGATGCTGGCGGGGCTCGTCATCGGCACGACCAGGGTGGGGGAGTTCCTATCGGCCATGGCGCGGCTGCGCTGGCCGAAAAGCCGGACCATACCCATCGCCGTCATGCTGCGCTATCTGCCCACCATCCGCGAGGACGGGCATTTCATAAAGGACGCCATGCGCCTGCGTGATGTGTCGCCGACGTTTGCCGGTTTTCTCAAGGCCCCGGCAATGACAGTGAACTGCATATATGTGCCACTGCTGACGGAGGCCAGCAAGGCGGCGGATGAGCTGTCCATCGCCTCCGTGACGCGCGGCATCGAAAACCCGAAGCCGCGCACCTGCCTTGTGACGATACGGATGCGCGCGGCGGACTGGCTGACGTTGGCGCTGTTTGCGGCGTTCCCCGCCGCGGCGCTCGTGTGGAAGGCGGTGGGCGCGTGATAGAGCTTCAGAACGTGTCATTTTCCTATCCCGGCGACGCCTGCGGCGGATTGAAAAACATCAGCCTCACCATTCCGGACGGGCAGTTCGTGCTGCTGTGCGGCAGAAGCGGCTGCGGGAAAACCACGCTGACGCGGCTTGTAAACGGGCTCATACCGCAGTTTTTCGCGGGGGAGCTGACAGGCCGGGTGCTGCTGGACGGGGAGGATGTTTCCGCCCTGCCCATGTACCGCATCGCGGAGAAGGCGGGCAGCGTGTTCCAGAATCCGCGCACGCAGTTTTTCAACGTGGACACCGACAGCGAGATCGCCTTTGGCATGGAGAACGAGGCCGTGGCACAGGAAAAGCTGCGGCCCCGCGTTGATGAGACGGCCAGCCGCGCGGCCAGAGGGGAGCCGGTATGCTTTGTACGATTTGCCGTTGCTTATCCTCCTTTCAAATCCCATAATTATGAGATTTATTATTGACAACGGCGGGAACACGTGATAGATTGAAAGTGCTGACAATCAATTACAACCGCGCAGTTTCGCCGGTGTCTGCCGGGGGTGGGGTCTTTGCTGCCGCGCCTTTCGGCGGGCGCTGGGGACTGCAAGGGGAGAGAAGCTTTGTACACAGAGGAACAATACGAATACTTGCGCATGTGCGCCGGCGGCTTGATTTGGGAATGGTTCAAGGACGCCAACGGCGATGATGAACACTCAATACAAGCTTTTGAAAACAATGGAGAAGTGCGAGCGCAACGGAGAAGCGCTTGAAAGCAACATGCGGAAGCTGTGGAAGAAGTGCCCGGCCAGAGACGAAATCCTCAACATGGGAGCCGGGGAACTCTTCAGCATCAAATCACCTCCGGGATGGCTGTATTATATCTCATAAAAATGCGATTATCAAGGACAAAATCGCACAATAATGCGATTCGGAAGAATAAACAAAAGCACAGCGGGGAAACTGTGCAGATTGACAAATACATTTTGCTTTGGAGGGTTAAAGATGGGTTATTTGATTCTTAGATTGTCAAGTTAAGTGCAACAGGGTGTCAAAGAAGACCTCAAAGGG
>URPU01000138.1 GCA_900549865.1 uncultured Eubacteriales bacterium | reverse complement strand
CGACGTGGCGCACAAGCGCTGGTCGAAGGAGATGCTCTCCATCTGCGGCGTTTCGGAGAGGCAGATGCCGCGCCTGTTTGAAAGCTATGAATGCATCGGCACGCTCCTGCCCGGCGTTGCGGAAAGCCTCGGCCTCCCGGCCGGAGTGCGTGTGTGCGCCGGGGCGGGTGATAACGCCGCCGCGGCTGTGGGCACGGGCGTCGTGGGTGCGGGGGGCTGCAATATCTCCCTCGGCACCTCTGGCACGATCTTCATCAGCTCCGAAAGCTTCGGTGTTGACCCGCACAATGCGCTGCACTCCTTTGCCCATGCCGACGGGGGCTATCACCTCATGGGCTGTATGCTCTCCGCAGCCTCGTGCAACAAATGGTTTCTGGAGGATGTGCTCCACACCTCCGATTACGCCGCGCAGCAGGCGGATATCACGGAGGAAAAGCTCGGCCGTAACCGCGTGTTCTTCCTGCCCTATCTCATGGGTGAGCGCAGCCCCATAAACGACACCGACGCTCGCGCCGCTTTCATCGGCATGAGCATGGACACGTCGCGCGCCGATATGGTGCAGGCTGTGCTGGAGGGCGTCGCCTTCGCCATCCGCGACAGCTTTGAGGTCGCGCGCAGCCTCGGCGTGGATATTCCGCGCTCCATGATCTGCGGCGGCGGCAGCAAGTCGCCCCTGTGGACGAAAATAATGGCGAATGTCCTCAATATCCCGCTGGATATCCCTGTGACGGAGCAGGGGCCGGGCTACGGCGGTGCAATGCTGGCCATGGTGGCCTGTGGCGAGTTTGACAGCGTGCGCGCCGCGGCGAATGCGCTTGTGAAGGTCAAGGCCACGGTCACGCCGGATGCGGCGCTTGCCGCGCTCTATGCTGAGCGCTACGCCCGGTTCCGCCTGATATACCCGGCCATGAAGCCGCTTTTCAAAACCCTTGCGAGGTGACAGTATGAAAATATATTCCGTTTTTGACGATGAGTTCAGACCCTACGGCAGAGTCGTGCCCGGCTTTGCGGATGAGCTGCTCCTCTCCGCCATGCGCGCCGTGCCCATGCCGGCGCAGGGCACGGCCTATGAACCGGCCATCCCCGCGCTTGAAGCCTGCGATGTATACGCGTGGTTCCGCGACAGCGCATTCGGCGGTATGCCGGTGCAGCTCGGCATGTGCTGGGGCTATAACACGCGCCTCAACTGCCTTGAATACCACCGCGACAGCGAATTCAACCTCGGCACGGAGGACTTTGTCCTCCTGCTTGCCCGGCTGGACGAGGTGTCCGAGCATAAGCTCGACACGGCGAAGGTGAAGGCCTTCCGCGTTCCCGCCGGCGCGCTGGTGGAGGTTTATTCCACCACGCTGCACTACGCCCCCTGCCATACGGATGCGCGCACGGGCTTCCGCGTGCTTGTCGCGCTTCCGAAGGGGACGAACACCGCCAAGCCCGACATCCCAGCGCCGGAGGGCGAGGACAGGCTCATGACGGCAAGAAACAAATGGCTCCTGGCGCATGAAGACAGCGCCGAGGCCACGCAGGGCGCATATGTCGGCCTGTATGGCGAAAATATAGATATCGCCGCGCTCATCCGCTAGTATTAAGGAGGAAAATACCATGCTTGAAAACATCCCCGAAGTAAAGCTCGGCATCATCGCCGTCAGCCGCGACTGCTTTCCCGTGCAGCTTTCGCAGAACCGCCGCCGCGCCATTGCCGCGGCCTATAAGGGCGCGCTGTATGAGTGCCCCATCGCTGTGGAGAATGAGCAGGACATGCTCTCCGCCGTGGCCGATGTAAAGGCCGCCGGATGCAACGCGCTTGTTGTGTTCCTCGGCAACTTCGGCCCCGAAACGCCCGAAACGCTCATTGCAAAATACTTTGACGGCCCGTGCATGTTCGCCGCCGCCGCCGAGGGTGACGGCGACCTTATCAGCGGCCGTGGCGACGCCTACTGCGGTATGCTCAACTGTTCGTATAATCTCGGTATGCGCCATTTGAAGGGCTACATCCCGTCCTACCCCGTCGGCACGGCGGAGGATATCGCGGCGATGATCGCGGACTTTGTTCCCGTCGCGCGCGCTATCCTCGGCCTCAAGGAGCTTAAAATCATCACCTTCGGCCCGCGCCCGCAGGACTTCTTTGCCTGCAACGCGCCCATAAAGGGGCTGTATGAGCTCGGCGTGGAGATCGAGGAGAATTCCGAGCTTGACCTTCTCGTGGCCTATAAGGCGCACGAAGGCGACGCGCGCATAAAGGACGTCTGCGCCGACATGGCCGCCGAAATGGGCGAGGGCCGCTATTATCCGGAGCTTCTCGCGCGCATGGCGCAGTTTGAGCTGACCCTTGCCGACTGGGCGCAGCAGCACAAGGGCGCGCGCAAGTATGTCGCCTTTGCGGATAAGTGCTGGCCGGCCTTCCCGAAGGAATTCGGATTTGAACCGTGTTATGTAAACTCACGCTTCGCCTCCCGCGGCATCCCCGTGAGCTGTGAGGTGGATATTTACGGCGCGCTCAGCGAGTATATCGGCGCATGCGTCTCGCAGGACGCCGTCACGCTCTTGGATATCAACAACTCCGTGCCCGCCGCGCTCTATGAGGCGCAGATAAAGCCGCGCTATGACTATGCCCTGACGGACACCTTCATGGGCTTCCACTGCGGCAATACGCCCTCCTGCAAGATGTGCGCCGGCAGGGCTGTGAAGTACCAGCTCATTCAGAACCGGCTTCTTGAAAACGGCGGCACGCCCGATTTCACGCGCGGCACGCTTGAGGGCGACATCGCCCCGTCCGATGTCACCTTCTACCGCCTCCAGTGTGACAGCGAGGGCCGTCTGCGCGCCTACATCGCCGAGGGCGAGGTGCTCGACGTGCCCACAGGCTCCTTCGGCGGCATCGGCATTTTTGCCATCCCCGAAATGGGGCGCTTCTACCGCCATGTGCTCATAGAAAAGCGCTATCCGCACCACGGCGCAGTCGCCTTCGGGCACTACGGCAAGGCGCTGTTTGAGGTGTTCCGCTATCTCGGCATTGCCGACATCGCCTATAATCAGCCCAGATCCCTCCCGTACCCGACAGAGAATCCCTTCGCCTGAAAAAAATCCGCGCGAAGATATTTTTGACAGTCTTAGTCCCGCGCACGCTTGTGCGCGGGACTATATTATGGTATAAATATAGTGTAATAGCTGTACTGAATGCCGTATGGGGGGTAAAAGCAGTGGACGAGAACGAAAGAAAAGCCATATTTGACCGGGAACTGCCGGTTTCATTGCTGGGCAGACTGGCGGAGGAGGATCCCGCCTGCAAAAGGCTCAGCTTCACGCCGGGGGAGCTGCAATACCTGAAGGATACCATCTGCCGCGCCATAAACAAGCCGGTAGATCAGAAGGTGTATGAAATCGAGGAAGACGACGGCCGTCTGATGCTTTATTATAAAAATGAAGAGACTGCTTGGCACGCGCTGGACGATTTCCCAGATGAAGATGAAACGATCACACATTACCGTCTGGTGACTGTGGAAAAACTGACGCGCGACGGGGTGCGCCATGCCCTGAACAAGGTGAGGAAAAGCTGCGGCGCGGACTCGTTCAAGCCGGACGATAGCTGGACCGAGTGGATAAAGCTGCTTCGTGAAAAGGCAATGCTGACGGAGGCGTATTCG
>URPU01000137.1 GCA_900549865.1 uncultured Eubacteriales bacterium | reverse complement strand
TACTGCTTTCGCGTCTGCGGACGCGAAACTCTGCGAGGCTTTTTTTGACAAGCTGCAAATGGTGTATACAAAGATCCGCCGTTCGCTGTGCAGCGAACGGCGGAAGCAAATATTTGTTTTCGCCCTCTCAGCCGCCAAAGACGGAGAGAAGGAAGCCGGCGGCGATGGCGGAGCCTATAACACCGGCGACATTGGGACCCATTGCATGCATAAGCAGGTAATTGGTCTTGTTGTACTTGCGGCCGACGTCCTGAGACACGCGCGCGGCCATGGGGACCGCGGACACGCCGGCAGAGCCGATCAGCGGGTTTATCTTCTTGCCGGAGCCGTAGAACATCGCAATACCGCCGAGAAGTCCGCCGATGGTGGAGATGCCGAATGCCACAAGGCCGAGCAGGATGATGTAGAGCGTCTGCACCTGAATGAAGTTGTCGCCGGTCATCGTCGCGCCAACGGAGGTCGCAAGGAAGATGGTGACGATGTTCATCAGTGCGTTCTGCGCGGTGTCGGAAAGACGATCGGTCACGCCGGTCTCGCGGAACAGGTTGCCAAGCATCAGGCAGCCGATCAGCGGCGCGGTCGAGGGGAGAAGCAGGATAACGAAGGTCGCAACGACGATGGGGAATATTATCTTCTCCGCCTTGCTGACCTCGCGGCTCTGCACCATCTTGACCTTGCGCATCTCATCAGTCGTCAGCAGCTTCATGATGGGCGGCTGGATAAGGGGAATCAGCGCCATGTACGAATACGCCGCGATGGCGATGGGCCCTAGCAGTTCAGGCGCAAGCTTCGTCGTCAGGTATATTGCGGTGGGGCCGTCAGCGCCGCCGATGATGCCGATGGAGGCGGCCTGCGGGCCGGTGAAGCCCAGTATTATCGCGCCGAAGAACGCCACGAATACGCCGAGCTGAGCCGCCGCACCGAGCAGAAGGCTCTTGGGGTTGGAAAGCAGGGGGCCGAAGTCGGTCATTGCGCCCACGCCCATGAAGATGAGCGACGGGTAAATACCGGCTTTGACGCCGATGTAGAAGAAGTCGAGCAGACCGGCGTTGCTCATGATGTAACCGTAGCTGTGGTAGTACGGGCTGGTGCTGTCAAGGAACTGCGACCACAGTTCTGGGTGATACAGCGCGTTCTCGCCCATGCCGATGAAATAGCTCAGGTTTGAAAGCAGACAGCCGAACGCAATGCCGACGAGCAGCAGCGGCTCGAACTTCTTTGCGATGCCAAAGTACAGAAGCACGAAGCCAATGATTATCATGACAAAGTTTTTCCAGCCGCCTGCGGTGGTGAAGAACGCGGCGAAGCCGGATTCGAGCGCCAGATCCCGGAGGGTACCCAGTATATCCATAGGTCTCCTCCTTATGCCAGCACTACGAGAGGTGAACCGGTCTCGACGACAGCGCCCTTTGCCACAACGACCTGTGCCACAGTGCCGTCACGCGGCGCGACAACATCGTTCTCCATCTTCATGGCCTCCAGAACAACAAGAACGTCGCCTTCCTTCACGGCCTGACCCTGCACGGCGTTTATCTTGAGGATGTTGCCGGGCATGGGGCTCTTGACGACCTCGCCCGCGGCGAGACCGGCGGCGGGAGCCGCCGCAGGTGCGGCAGCGACGGGAGCGGCAGCGGCAACAGGAGCCGCCGCGACGGGGGCAGCGGGTGCGGCAGGGGCTGCAAGCTCATACTCATCTATAAGCATGGCGGAGCCTTCCTCGACCTCGACCTCGTATACGCGCTTATTAAGCGTTACTTTATATTTCATTATTCTTTGACCTCCTTGATGGAAATGAAGCGGAGCTGATTGAGGGGCTTGCCGAGCGTGTCGGCAACGATGGCCATTATCATGGCGGCGTCCTTGGGATCCGTGTCGTAGAGCTTCAGCTCACCGGCGGTGCCGGGGGCTTCGGGCTTCGCGGTCGCGGCGGCGGGCGCGGCTTCGACGGCGGCGGGTTCAGCCTTCGCGGCGTTGGCCTTTGCGATGAACATCTTGCTCATCAGCATGATGACAAGCATCAGAAGGATAAGCCCCACAAAGACCACCACATAGCCGAGCAGCCCCGTAATGGCGGCGGTGGAGAGAGAAATATTGACCATATCCATAATAAGCAGCCTCCTTAGAGCGCCTCAATGGAGTAGCGCACCTTCTTCTCCTCTTCCGCGCGGCGGTTGTCAAAGAACTTCTCCGCGACGGCGGGGAAAGCGATGTAGGAGAGAACGTCCTCTTCGCACTTTGCGGTATCGCCGAGCTTTTCGGCGGTCTTTTCAAAGGTGTCGGTGGGCAGGGAATCGGCGTAGCGACCCTCGATGGGCTTCTCATCGCCGAGTATCTTTGCGCGGACCTCAGGGTCGATGGGGGCCGGAGTGCGGCCGTACTCGCCGCGGCAGTATGCCTTTATCTCCGCGCCGACGTTCTTGTAGCGCTCGCCCGCGAGGACGTTCTGCACGGCCTGCGTGCCGACGAGCTGGCTCGTCGGGGTGACGAGCGGGGGATAACCCATGTCCTTGCGGACGGCGGGGGTCTCCTTCAGCGCCTCGTCGAACTTGTCCAGCGCGTTGAGGCTCTTGAGCTGGCTGAGCAGGTTCGAGAGCATGCCGCCGGGAATCTGGTAGTTGAGGCACTGGGTATCCGTACCCATGGAGATGGGGTTGAGCGTGCCGTCCTTGATGTACTCGTTGCGGATAGGCTTGAAGTAGTCGGCGATCTTGTAAAGCGTCGGCTGGTCAAGCTCGACCTCATAGCCAAGCTCCTTGAGGGCGTAGGCGAGAGTCTCTGTCGCGGGCTGGGACGTGCCGCCGGAGAACGGGGAAATGGCGGTGTCGATAACGTCAGCGCCGGCCTCAATGCCCTTGAGGTAGGTCATGTAAGCAAGGCCGGTGGTGCAGTGCGTGTGCATCACGACGGGCAGATCAACAGCGTCCTTGATGGCGGCGACGAGGTCGTATGCCGCGGCGGGAGTGAGTATACCGGCCATGTCCTTGATGCAGATGGAGCCAACGCCCATCTGGGCAAGCTCCTTGACCATCTCGACATACTTTTCGCGGGTATGCACGGGGCTGGTGGTGTAGGAGATCGTGCCGGAGGCGATAGCGCCGGACTTCACGGTCTCTTCGATAGCGACCTTGAGGTTGTTGACGTCGTTGAGGGCGTCGAAAATGCGGATGATGTCGATGCCGTTCTTGACGGATGCGCGCACGAAGCGGCGGACGATGTCATCGGGGTAGTGCTTGTAGCCGAGGATGTTCTGCCCGCGAAGCAGCATCTGCAGCTTCGTGTTGGGCATCTTCGCGCGGATCTTGCGAAGCCTCTCCCACGGGTCCTCGTTCAGGAAGCGCAGGCACACGTCGAACGTTGCGCCGCCCCAGCACTCGGCGGAGTAGTAGCCCGCCTTGTCCATCGTCTCAAGGATCGGCTCCATCTTCTCATACGGAAGCCTCGTTGCGATAAGCGACTGACTCGCGTCTCGCAGCACTGTTTCGGTAAACTGTACTTTCTTCATGTATCCTCCATAATCCAAAAAGTTTTTGCAAGAGAAGTATTGCCAAATTAGGTAATGCTATTATAACATCACTGGAAATGCAATTCTATAGACTGATTGAAATTCTGGGAAATGAATAATAATCGGATGAAAAAAGCTGAATAAAAATGAGACTATTTGTGCAAAAAAACGACAAAGTGCGTTAGTCATATAACAAACTTTCAAGAAATTAGAACTTTCCCCGTTAAAATCCCGTTAATATGCCC
>URPU01000136.1 GCA_900549865.1 uncultured Eubacteriales bacterium | reverse complement strand
GCGATCTTGAGAGCGGCCTGCGCGGTACGCTTGCCGTTGCGGCACTGGAGCATGTAGAGCTTGCCGTTCTCGACGGTGAACTCCATGTCCTGCATGTCATGGTAATGATTTTCGAGGATGCCGCAGACCTTGACGAAGTCCGCATAAGCCTCGGGGAACTGCTCCGCCATCTGGGCGATGGGCATAGGAGTGCGGACGCCGGCGACGACGTCTTCGCCCTGTGCATTGACAAGGAACTCACCCATGAGCTTCTTCTCACCGGTGGCGGGGTCACGCGTGAAGGCGACGCCGGTGCCGGAGTTCTCGTTGAGGTTGCCGAACACCATGGGCATGACGTTGACAGCGGTGCCCCAGGAGTAGGGGATGTCATTGTCGCGGCGGTAAACGTTTGCTCTGGGGTTGTCCCAAGAGCGGAACACGGCGCGGATAGCTTCGTAAAGCTGGGTCTTGGGGTCGGAGGGGAAATCCTCGCCGATCTGCTTTTTATACTCGGCCTTGAACTGCTCCGCCAGCTTCTTGAGGTCGGAAGCGTCAAGCTCGAGGTCGGAGGTGACGCCCTTTTCGGCCTTCATCTCGTCGATAAGCTGCTCAAAGTACTTCTTGCCGACTTCCATAACGACGTCAGAGAACATCTGGATAAAGCGGCGGTAGGAGTCGTAAACAAAGCGCTCAAACTTGGGATCGGGGTTGCCCTTGATCATGGCGGCGACAACGTCGTCATTGAGACCGAGGTTGAGTATGGTGTCCATCATGCCGGGCATGGAAGCGCGCGCGCCGGAACGGACGGAAACAAGCATGGGGTTGTTGAGGTCGCCGAACTTCTTGCCGTTGATCTCTTCCATCTTCTCGACGTACTGCATGATCTCTGCCATGATGTCGTCGTTGATCTTGCGGCCATCCTCATAATACTGAGTGCATGCTTCGGTGGTGATGGTGAAGCCCTGGGGAACGGGAAGCCCTATGTTGGACATCTCCGCAAGGTTCGCACCCTTGCCGCCCAAAAGCTCACGCATGTTTGCGTTGCCTTCAGAAAACAGATAGACGTATTTCTTACTCATTAATTTTTCGATCCTTTCTTTTGTCGAATACATAAATATTGCAATCAGCCACTGCTTAGAATAACATAAACCGACATTAATAACAATATGATTTGTGCACAAATCTCCGTCTATTTATTCACAATTTGCAGGAAACGTTCACAAATCGCTAATTTTTTCACAGATTGACACAAATCGCCTCGCGTCGAGCGCTTCCCCGCGGACGCGCGCGTCGAGGCCGCAGGCCGTCACGGCGTGCTCTATATCCGCCTTGTCGAGGCCGAGACCGGCGGACAGCGCGTTGACAAGCGTCTTGCGGCGCTGGTTGAAGGCCGCGCGGACGATGCGGAAGAAAAGCGCCTCGTCGCGCACAGGATAGGGCTTCTCCGCGCGCCGCGTGAGGCGGATGACACTGGAGGTGACCTTCGGCTGCGGGATGAAGCAGCCGGGCGCGACGTCAAAAAGCAGCTCACACGTCATATACCACTGCACGAATATGCCAAACGCGCCGTAATCCGGGGTGTTCGCCGGGGCGCAGATGCGCCGCGCGACCTCGCGCTGGATCATGACGGTGATGGTGTCGAACTCGCCGCTTTCTATGAGCGCGGTGAGCACAGGCGTCGTCACGTTATATGGCAGATTCGCGCACACGACGGGGCGCAGCCCGGCGAAATGCCGCGCCGCAAGGGCGTGGATATCCTGCCGGAGGATATCGCCGAAGATAAGATCAACATTAGCGCAGCCGGAAAGCGTCTCTGCAAGGACACCCTTAAGCGATTCGTCCAGCTCCACCGCTACGACCTTGCCCGCGCGCAGGGAAAGCTCCTTCGTCAGGCAGCCTATGCCGGGGCCGATCTCGAGAACGCCGGTATTTTCGTCGAGTCCGGCGCTGTCCGCGATATCACGCGGCACCCATGAGGCCACGAGGAAGTTCTGCCCCAGCGATTTTGAGAAGCGGAAGCCGTGGCGCGCAAGCAGCGCGCGAACCTCGTTTATATCCGTAAGCTCCATGCTCACTTCATCTTTCTGTAGCGGAGCCACTGGCCCGCAAGGCACATGCAGATTAGCACAGTTCCGCAGAGCTTGGCGAAAAGCTGCGCATCGCTGTAGGCGTAGAGCACGACGAGCGCGAACACGGCGATGACCGACCAGATTATCGCGGCGACGAGATAAAATACGGGACTTTTATTCATGGCTGCCTCCTTGCTTGTTCTTCAATATTTTTTCATAGCACTGGCGCGCGGGATCGTGCCCCGCCTCGCAGGCGATGTTGACATTGCCCCTGTAGCGGAAGCCGCTTTCGCGCAGGAGGCGCTGCATGGACTTGTTCTTGCGGTGGGTGTCGCTGCGGATACACCGCAGGCCGTACTCCCCCGCCTGCTTTTCCGTGCATTTTATAATGAACTCCGCTATCCCGCTGCCGCGGTATTCCGCCGCGACCGCCGCGCGGTGCAGCACGCAGTAATGCATGTCGGCGCTCCACTTGCCGTCGGTAATATTGAGATAGCTGTCCTCCTCGCGCGTGGAGAGAGTGAAGAAGCCCGCGATATCACTGCCGTGTGTGACGACGAAGCACTCGCCCCGCTCCATATCGCGCAGGAACGCGGCCTCGTCCGGGTAAGCGCCCTGCCACTGGTCGATGCCGTGCTTTTTAAGACTGCGGCGGGCGTCGTCCGTGATGCGCAGGATGTCCGCCATATCGTCCGGCCGTGCGGGCCTGTAGGCAAGCTCCTCCGTCAGTTTTTTGCGCGTTGCGTCCTTTTTTATCTCTTCCATAAGCGCGATGTCCTCCTTATCCGTCAGCTTCAATTTTGCGAACATATCCGGCCTTTTGGCCATGGTGCGCTCAAGCTGTTTTTTGCGCCGCCATTTATCCACCTTGCTGTGGTCGCCGTTTATGAGCACCTCCGGCACGGCGCGCCCCTCCCAGACCTCCGGGCGGGTATACTGCGGGTACTCCAGCAGCCCGTCCCAATGGCTTTCGCCGGTATAGCACTGCTCGTCCGCCAGCACGCCGGGAACGAGGCGGCACACGGAGTCCGCCACGGCCATGGCGGCGATCTCCCCGCCGGTCAGGACGAAGTCGCCAAGCGAGATCTCCTCATCCACGCAGGCCTCTATAAAACGCTCATCCACGCCCTCATAATGGCCGCAGACGAGCACAAGATGGTCGTAATCGCGGCGGAGGCGCTTGGCCGTCTCCTGCGTATAGGGCTGCCCCTGCGGAGACATATAGATAACTCTGGAGTGGCGGCCGGAGGCGGTGCTCATCACGTGCGCAAGGCAGGATTTGAGCGGCTGGGCCATCATGACGCAGCCGAAGCCGCCGCCATATGGATAATCGTCCACCTGACACTGGCGGTTCTCCGTGAAATCGCGTATCTGGACGCAGTTTATCTCCACTATCCCCTTTTTCGCGGCGCGGCCGATTATGCTTTCATGCAGGACGGCATCCACCGTGGCGGGGAAAAGCGTCATTATATCTATGCGCATTTCGCTTTTCATGTCACATGCCCTCTATAAGATGGACGGTGATGACCCCAGCCTCGGCGTCAGTCCTGAGGATGAACTCCGGCACGGCGGGGATAAGGTGCTCCTTCTCGCCGCGCACGACGTAAATGCGCGAGGCGGGTGTTTCCATGATGCTCTCAAGCGTGCCGACATCACCGCCGGTTTCATCGACGACGCGCGCGCCGATGATATCCTGCAAAAAGTACGCGCCGCGCGGCAATGGCGCGTCCGCCCTGTCGATATAGACCGTCCGCCCCTTGAAGCGCATTGCGGAATT
>URPU01000135.1 GCA_900549865.1 uncultured Eubacteriales bacterium | reverse complement strand
GTAATATCAAAGGCCATGTGTCGTTCCTCCTATTACTATTATTTTTTGCGTTTTAGGGCTGCGTCAACGATTCATGGCGCTGCGCAGGCAGTTCAGCGTAGCGCGCTGCGCAAGCAGAGCCTCCTGTGCAGCGGCGATGGAGACCTTTTCGAAGCGCACTTTGTCGCCTGCCTTGAGCTGGGCGAGAATGCGAAAGTCTGCGGAGATGACGTTGGCGATTTTTGCATATCCGCCGGTGGTCTGGCGGTCGGCCAGCATGATGATCGGCTTACCCGCCGATGGCACCTGGACGGCGCCAAAGGCGATGCCGTCGGAGATGATGTCGCCGCTTTTAACGTGTTCGATCAACTCGCCATCAAGACGGCAGCCCATGCGGTCAAACTCCGGCGTGAGAGTGTAAACGCTGCTGAGAAAGGTCGTGATGCCACGCTCGGTGAACGCATCGTCCTGCGGGCCGAGTACGATGCGCAGCTTATATTCTGCGCGCGGCATGAACTCGGGCGAGGTGTGGCGCAAGCCGAGGTTCTTGAGGTCGGTCTTGGGCGCGCGGAAGCCGATGACGTCATCCTTTTGCAGCTTGCGGCCCTGATAGCCGCCGATCTTTGCTTTCATATTCGTTGAGCGGCTGCCCATAACTACGGGAATATCGAGTCCGCCCGCAAAGGCTACAAACGCGCGGCAGCCGGTGCGCAGCATGGTGAAGCGCAGCGTCTGGCCCGCATTGACGGGAATGGCGCGGTAGGTATCGATACGCTGACCGTCAAGCGTCGAGCCAAGGTCGCCGCCGGTGATTGCGATGATGTTGGGCGCATCAAAGCGGATATGGGGACCCATCATGGTACATTCGAGTACGGCCTCGCTCTCGTCGTTGCCGACGAGAATGTTGGCGATGGACGCGCTGCGCGGATCCATCACGCCGGAGACGGACACGCCGAACTGCTGGTAGCCGATGCGGCCGAGATCCTGCACGCTGGTGAGCATGCCAGGGTTGAGAATGGTGATGCTCATGCCTGCTCCGCCTCCTTTCTCGGGTAGGTGTGAACCGTATAGCCGCTGGAGGCCTCCAGCGCGGCGATACGGTCAAATTCCGCCTGATCGATGGCGTAGAACTTGATGTACTGGCCTGCCTTTGGCAGGATGGGAACGGCGCGGTCAGGGTCGTACATGCGCACGGGCGTGCGGCCGATAAGCTGCCAGCCGCCCGGGGAGTCGATGGGATATACGCCCGTCTGGCTGCCGGCGATGCCGACGCTGCCGGCGGGAATCCTGACACGAGGTTGGGCAAGGCGCGGCGCGGCAATTTCCTCGCTCATACCGCCAAGATAGGTGAAACCGGGGGTAAAGCCCAGCATATAGATGAGATATTCCGTGGAGGTGTGAATCCGGATGACCTCCTCAGGCGTTTTGTGATTGTGCTCGGCAACAAAGCCAAGGTCGGGGCCCATTTCCTCCCCGCCGTAGAGCACGGGGATCTCCAACACATCGCTTGGCGGAATCCGGATGTGGTCAAGCTGATTGAGCAGGCCCTTGAGTTTTTTGACAAGCGCACCGTAGGGGATGACCTCAGGGTCGTAGTGAACCATCAGCGAGCGGTAGGTCGGCACGAGCTCCACGATCCCGGGGAGTTTGCTCTCGGTGAGCGCGATGCTAAACGCGCGAATCTGTGCGTTGATGTGCTCACTGATCTCGTTGCCGAATTCCACGGTTACGGCTGAGTCACCGCTGAGCAGGAATCTGATGTCGGACATATCGTTCTCCTTTCAGGCGGAGCCGGCCTGTGGGACAGACCGGCTCGCGGAATGGTGCAGGTTCGTTACGCGAAGAGCTTGGCAAGGTTGGGCAGCGCCGTGACGGCAAGGTAGCCCGCGACACCGACCACACACCAGCCAAGAACCTGCAGCCACACAGGGTGCTTGTACTCGCCGACGATGGACTTCTTGTGGCAGCCAAGCAGCATGCAGCACAGGGAAATCGGCAGGATCAGGCCATTGAGAGCACCGGCCAGGATGACCATGCGCTTCGCGCCGCCGAGGATCGCCATAACAAGCGTGGAGAAAGCGATGAAACCGACGATGAACCACTTGTCGTTCTTGGCGATGAAGGGGTGAACGGTCTTGAGGAAGGAGACGGAGGTGTAGGCCGCGCCGATGACGGAGGTGATACCGGCGGAGAACAGCGCGAGACCGAAGAGACGGTAGCCGATGTCGCCGGCAGCAAGGCGGAAAGCCTCGGCTGCGGGGTTGGCAGCGCCAGTGACAGCCGCGACATTTTCAGCCACAACGACCGTACCGGCCGTGCAGACACCGAGCACGCACAGGAACAGCAGGATACGAACGCTGCTCGAGACACAGATGCCGGTCAGGACGGACTTGCGGAAGTGCTTGACTTCCTCCGGCTTGCCGCCCCACCCCGCATCGAGCAGCTTGTGTGCGCCGGAGAAGGTGATGTAACCGCCGCAGGAGCCGCCGAGCAGCGTGACCATGACGGGAATGAGTTCCTTGGGATTCTCAGGGGTAAAGATATGGACGACCGCATCGCCGACGGGGGGCTTGGCCATAAAAGCCACGACCAGCATGACGACGATAATGATGCCGCCGAGGATCTGGGCGACCTTGCCGACGATGTCGTTTGCCTTCTTGGAAAGGAAAATGCAGATGGCAAGCACGCCGCCGATGATGACGCCGGCCTTTTCGGGAATGCCGATCATGGCATTGAAGCCGAGTGACACGCCGCCGACATTGCCGATATTGAACGCAAGACCGCCAAGCACAACAAGCACGACAAGAAGATACCCGAGACCGGGAAGGACCTTATTGGCAATCTCCTGACCGCGCAGGCCGGAAACGCCGACGATGGACCATACATTGGTCTGCGCGATCATATCCATGATGATGACGCAGACGATGACGAAAGCGAAAGAAGAGAGATACTTTGCGGTGAATTGCGAGGTCTGGGTCAGAAAGCCGGGGCCGATGGCGGATGTCGCCATCAGAAAGGCCGCGCCAAGGCTGACGGACAGTGAGCGCTTCTGGGTGGTTTCGTTACTCATGATCATCCTCCTGAAATATTGCCGCAGTGCGGCAGATTTGGGGCGTTGGTCTTTGCGGAACGGAACAGCTGGAAACGAGGCTCTTTTTATACGATCTCGCGGATGGGGGCAATCTCCACGCCACGGGCGGTGAGCTGCGTGCGGATATTTTTGACGAATTCGACGGCCGAAGGGTTGTCACCGTGGACACAGATGGAGTGAGCCGCGATTTCGACCTCCTCGCCGGTGATGGCCGTGACCTTGCCCTCGGTGACCATGCGGACGGTGCGCGCGATGGCCTCGTCCTTATCGTGGATGACGGCGCCGGGCAGCTTGCGCGGCACAAGCGAGCCGTCGGCCTGATAGGCGCGGTCGGCAAAGACCTCGTTTGCGACGCGCAAGCCCAACTGCTTGCCTGCATCAATCATCTTGCTGTTGGCAAGGCCAAGCAGGATAATGTTCTTGTCTACCTCGGCAATCGCCTCGGCGATGGCAAGCGCCAGATCCATGTCTTTACCAGCCATGTTGTAGAGAGCGCCGTGGGGCTTGCAGTGCTGGAGCCTGATACCCTCTGCCGCAGCGAAGGCCATCAGCGCGCCGAGCTGATACTTGACATACGCCTTGACCTCCTTGGGCGAGACGACCATGTTCCTGCGGCCAAAGCCCATCAGATCGGGGAAGCCCGGGTGTGCGCCGACGGCGACGCCTGCCGCCTTGGCTGCGGCAACGGTCTTTTCCATCACCAACGGATCTCCTGCGTGATAGCCACAGGCCACATTGACAGAGGAAACATGCGCGATGACCTCGTTGTCGAGCCCGATGGTATACGCGCCGAAGCTCTCGCCGAGGTCGCTGTTGAGATCTACCTTGTACATACTGAAATACCCTCC
>URPU01000134.1 GCA_900549865.1 uncultured Eubacteriales bacterium | reverse complement strand
TTACGCGCCGAGCAGACCGGCGATGTCGCCGGATCTGAAGTAGCCGCGGTAGTAATCCAGCTCGTCGGCGATAAGCTCATCCAGCACACGCATACCGAGCACCTCCACCGGAGCCTTGTCGTCGGTCAGGATGCACCCGCCGCCGTTGTACTCCGTGAGGGAGGCTGCGACGGTCTCCATCATTGCGGCATAGCGCGCGTTTTCAAGCCCGGCGCGGCTGGCCGCGAAGCGCTCCGGCAGACCGGCGGCATTTGTGCAGAAAACCTCGGTGTTCGTGTTCCCAACGACGTCGGCAACGTATGTATGCGCAAAGACGCTTGCCATAGTGTCGCACAAGTATTCGTTTATGGAGCCGTTCTCGCGCGAGGTCATGTTGAGGTTGACCACCATCACGCCCTCCGGCTTGAGGTTCTTGGAGACCTCCGTGAAGAATTCCCGGCTTGAAAGCTGGAACGGGATGGTTATATCCTGATAGGCGTCCACCATAATAACGTCGAAAAGCTCATCCGACGCGGCAAGATACGCCCGCCCGTCGGCGACGGCGACCTCCACCGAATCAGGCAGGTCGAAGTAATCGTATGCGATGTCCGCGATCTTGGCGTCGATCTCCGCGCCCTTGACGGAAACGCCGGGGTAGTAGCGCGTGCAGTAATTCGCAAACGTGCCGGAGCCCATGCCGAGTATCATCACGCTGCGCTCTTCATTGCCGGTCCCGTCCATGCCGGCCATGCACGGCGCGGCCAGCGCATAGTCGTAGTACATCCCGGTAAGCTCCGCGTCCTTTATCTGCACGGACTGCACGCCGAAGAGCACGTTCGTGGAGAGGACCGTCTGGTGCGCGTCGTCCTTGACCTGAAGATAGTTGTATATCGACTCATCCTCCAGCGCAAGATCGTTCTCCCAGAAAGCGAAGCTGTAGCCGGGAAGGGCGAAGCAGAGCGCAATTATAAGCACGGCGGCAATGACGCCGGATACAGTGCGCCGCCGCTCAAAGACGAAGTACGCGATGCCTATCGCGGCGAGGACACCGGCGAATATGAGGAAAGTGGCCGCCGTGCCGACGGCGGGGATGGTGATGAAGGTCGGAACGAAGGTGCCGATGATGCTGCCGACGGTGTTGAGCGCGTTCAGGCGGCCGACGGTCTTGCCGGTATCGTCAAGATTGTCCACCGTGAACTTCGTCAGCGACGGCGTAACCGTGCCGAGCAGGACGCACGGAAAGGCAAATATCACAAGGCAGGCCGCGAACGCCGCCCACACGAGGAAGTTCTTCGTAATGAATGCAGCCAGCAGAATGGAGATCCCGGCGATGAGCCAGCGCCCGGCAAACGGGATGAGCGCGATCCATATCGCGGCGATGATGACGCGGCGGTAAAGCCTGTCGGGCGACTTGCTTTTGTCCGCCATGCTGCCGCCCCAGATGTTGCCGATGGCCATGGCTATCATTATGACGCCGATTATCACCGTCCACACGATCTGCGACGAGCTGAAATACGGCGCCATGAGGCGGCTTGCGCCCAGTTCGACCGCCATAACGGACATTCCGGCAAAAAATTCCGTCAGATAGAGGAACCACTTGCTGCGGATGAGTTTGTTTTCCATGTTTGATTTGAACCTTCCCTTTGAACGTTTATAATTTATTATAACATTATAACAAAACCGCGCAGAAAAGCAAACAGCAAACTTCAAAATTTGACAGCCCGACCCGGAAAAGGTATGATTTGGGTAGAACAGACTTCGGGAGGGTGAGATATCGGTGCTGAAACGACTTAAATATTTTCAGTCGGTCGTCCGGCTGAACAGCTTCTCGGAGGCGGCGGAGGAGAATTATATTTCCCAGTCTGCAATCTCTCAGCAGATACAGGCGCTGGAAAGGGAGCTGGGCTTCAAATTGCTGGAGCGCAGGAACAGGACCTTTGACCTCACACCGGCGGGGGAGTATTTCTATCAGAAGAGCCTTGTGCTGACGGCGGACTTTGAGCGGATGTGCGGCGAGGCGGCGTTTCTGCGCAATGACGGCGATCCGGGCCTTGCGACACTCGGCGTGCTGTCGGGCGGCATCTTCAACGTTTTCGGCGACTACTTCTTCGTGTTCACCTGCGATATGGGGATATACGGCGCGGGGCTTGCGACGGCTATCGGCTCAGGGATATCCTTTGCCGTCATGCTGACGCACTTTGCAAGGCGCAGGAATACGCTTCGGCTTGTGCGCACGGAGGGGCTTTTCACAAAGCTGCGCGAGATATCGGTCACGGGCTTTTCCACCTTCTTCATCGACGTGGCGATGGGTATACTGACGGTGCTGTTCAACCGGCAGATAATGAAATACCTCGGCGCGAACGCGCTTGCGATATACGGCCCGATAATACAGGTCAGCACCTTTGTCCAGTGCTGCGCGTACAGCGTCGGACAGGCGGCGCAGCCCATCATCTCCACGAACTACGGCGCGGGCAAGGGAGAGCGCATAAAGGAAACGCTGCACCTGGCGCTGCTGACGACGGTGTTTTTCGGCGTGTTCTGGACGGGGCTGAGCATGGCGTGCCCGAACGTGTACATACGCATTTTCATGGCGCCCACGCCGGAGATACTGGATATGGCGCCCGCCATCATCAGGACCTATGCGCTGTCATTCTTGCTGCTTCCGTTCAACATTTTCTCGACCTATTATTTTCAGGCGATAATGAAGCCGCGGGCGGCGTTCATCGTGTCGGTGGCGCGCGGCCTTGTCATAAGCGGCATTCTCATCATGCTCCTCCCGGTCGTCACCGGCGCAGATTCGCTGTGGTTTGCCATGCCGGTGACGGAGCTTGCTGTCATGCTCTATGCCGCGTCGGCCATGGGCAGGTATACAAAGGCGCTGCATGAAACGGCCGCGGCACGCCGCGCGTAAAATGCAGTAAATATAGTATTGCGGCTATAAAAACATCCCGCAGGCGGCGCGCCGCCTGCGGGATATCTATGTGAAGGGGGGAGATTACTCATTCTACCTCGACTATGCCGTCGGGCTTGACGGTGACGGTCATGCCGGTCTCGACGGCGGCGAGAAATTCGTCGCCGAGGCTGTCTATGACCGGCATTTTGGACTTCGTCCACACCGCGCCGAGGATAGCGCCGGAGGCCGCAAGGGAGTCTATAGGCATGGAGAAGAGCATACACGCCGGCTGCTTATCCGTGGACAGCACGGTGTACAGCGCCATGCCGCCCGTGGTGGAGCCGATGGTCTGCGGCAGGCACAGCGCCTTGCGGTACATTGGCTTTTTATACAGATCTGCATTGTTCTGGTCGCCGCATTTCACATCCTTGTCGCCCCAGAGCATGGGCGACTGATAGCTTGCAAGCGTGTTGAAGCCGCTGCGGCTGACCAGCGCCTCGGCGGTGCATTCGCCCGCGACGATGACGCGCCCCTTGAACTGCTTCATATGCGTGCCTCCCTGCTTGTTATGATGGAGAGAATGTCCGCCTCGGTATAATATCTGGCGCTTGAATAGGTGCGCAGCTTGTTGGACGGGGTGATGACGGCCTTGCTTTTGCACAGGGGATTGTTCATGTACATCAGCGGGCACAGACTGCCGGTGGTCACGCCGTAGCCGCGCAGGCGCGCGGCGCGCGGATCCCTTTCAAACTCGCGCAGGACAGGGGCCGCGGCGGTGAACACCGTCGGCACGCTGACCTTTTTCAGACCGTTCGCGGCAAGGTGGCGGCCAATGGCGTCCGTCCAGTCCTCAAGCTGGCGCAGAGTGAGATGCGGACAGCCGATGAAGCAAAGCTGCGGCCGGGCGTTGGGATTTTTCCATATCACGGGGTAGGACGCCTTTACGCGCTCAAGCTCGGCGTCGTCAATGACGTAGACCGGCGCGCCCGCGGTTATCAGCGCCTCGCCCATGTCAACGGCCTCCGGGGTGAGGTTTTCAACATGGTAAAGGCCGACAGCGCCGTTGGAGGCCGTCGC
>URPU01000133.1 GCA_900549865.1 uncultured Eubacteriales bacterium | reverse complement strand
GGGCGCTCTCGGCGCTGCCGAGTATGCACGCCAGAAGGGCATGGCCAAGAAGTAAGCAAGCCCCGGCACATATAGCTTTATACACCAACAGGCGCTGCAAATGCAGCGCCTGTTTGAGACTGTCGAAAAAGTGGCAAGGCCACTTTTTCGACAGTCTTATAGGTAGTGTTTGCGCGGGATCTTGTCATAATGCTTGAGAAGTATCGGCTCCACGCAGGCGGAGAGAAACTTCATATCAAGATTGAAAAAGTATATCAGGAAGGTCACGGCAAAAAAGCCGCCCGCCCCGCCGAGTATCGCCCCCGGAATTTTGGATAGCTTCATTTTTCCCTCTCCTTTCGTCACCATGCGTTTTCGTCCGGCAGGACCTCTATCGACGGGTCGAGCGGCTCCTCGCGCATGACGGTGCGCATGTATACGTTGAACTGGTCGCGTATCGCCTGGCGCGTGTATACGCGCGGATCGCACAGGTCGTGCGCGACCCAGACGAGGTTCAGCCCGCGCTCGCGCGCCTGCTCCTCAAACTGCCCGTGCATACCCACCAGCGCCTTGCAGGACATATGCTCCCACATCATGACCATGTCCGCGTTCATCCTCTCGCACAGCTCCCACAGCTCATCCACCAGTACCTTGTACCCGCCGTGCGTGCGGTTGCGCATTATCATGTTCTCCGTAAGATAGGCCATGTCGTAATATGCCTGCTCGCGGTTTTCCGGGGTGTCCTCCTCAGCTATCTCCTTTTCTATGACCATCGACAGCATATCTGTCAGCGGCACGACGCCCCAGCAGTGCACCATCCAGTTGAGCATGTCTATCACGTACTGCGGCTGCACGCCCCACACGATGCACCTGTGCCTGTACTCCGGTGCCATCATCGTCTTTTTCTCATAGCCGCGGCGCACGTACTTCATTATCTTTTCGTCTATCGGCGGGAACGCGGCGGAGCGGCCGCAGTTGCCCATATAGTTCGTGTCGTTATACAGCGAGAACGTCGCGCCGATGAACTGCGGATACGGCGTGCTGTTCACCTCCAGCCACGCCCAGCGGTTGCGCGTCGTCTCGTTGACGCGCTTGGCGCACTCGAAATACGCCGTCCAGTTCCACTTTTCGCCGGTCTGCTCCTCTATAAAGGCGATGGCGTTCTTTATGTCCTGCGCGGCGTATTCCTGTACGTCCTCTTCCTTGTGGCGCATCGGCGCAACGAGCTGGAAGGTCGGGATGCCGTACTCCCGCTCAAGCCGCTTTGCGATTATGCCGTTGCCCATCAGCGAGCCGTCGCAGGTCGTGTTCACCTGCACCGCGCATTTGCCCAGCACGGGGAAGTCGTCGTCGATGGAGATACCCGCCTCGGCCTCCGGCATGGGGCACACGTCGCCCGGAATGCCGAACTGCTGCGCCACATCGAGGTAGTGCGTGGTGGAATACTGGTTCAGAAGGTTTGCCGATGGCCGCGTCATCCGGCGCGGTCTGTTGTTAATATTTTATCATTTTGTACATTCAAAGTCAATTTAGCCTGTCATTTGTCAATATATGTGTAAACACATACCTCCCGCTTGTGTACAATGCCATATCTTGCTAGTAATGTGTACAATATTTTCCTTGGAAATATGTGCACTTTTTTCTTTCGTTCCGCGCGTGAATGCGATTGTGCTTTATTTTTGCGCCGCGATGGGTTATAATCATTGTATGGCGCCGCGGGGAAAATATGGCCGCGCCGCCGCTGATAAGGAGGAATTTTTAATATGAAGCAGTATTTTGAAATAGTTGACGTCATGGCGCGTGAGATCCTCGACTCTCGCGGGAACCCGACCGTCGAGGTGGAGGTCACGCTCGACGACGGCACCATCGGCCGCGCGGCGGTCCCCTCCGGCGCGTCCACGGGCATGTATGAGGCCTGCGAAAAACGCGACGGCGATAAGAGCCGCTACGGCGGCAAGGGCGTTCTCACCGCGGTGGAGAATGTCAACGGCGAGATCGCCGAGGCCATGGTCGGCCTCAACGCGCTCGACCAGGTCTCGCTGGACAGGATGCTTATTGAGATAGACGGCACGCCCAACAAGACCCGCCTCGGCGCGAACGCCATTCTCGGCGCGTCTCTTGCCTGCGCCAAGGCCGCGGCGGAGGCCACGGGGCTTAGTCTTTATAACTACCTCGGCGGCGTCAACGCCAAGACCCTGCCCGTGCCGATGATGAACGTGCTCAACGGCGGCCAGCATGCCACCGGCTCCAATGTGGATATTCAGGAGTTCATGATAATGCCTGTCGGCGCGGAGAGCTTCAAGGAAGCGCTGCGCATGTGCGCGGAGGTATTCCACGCGCTCAAGAAGGTCGTGCCCGCCTCCGGCGTGGGCGACGAGGGCGGCTACGCGCCGAATCTCGACAGCGATGAGGACGCGCTCAAGGCGCTCGTCGCGGCGATAGAGGCCGCCGGTTACAAGCCCGGCGAGGATTTCAGGATCGCCATCGACGGCGCTGTGTCCGACTGGTACTGCGAGGACGACGGCTGCTATCACCTGCCCAAGCGCGGCACGGTCATGACCAGCGCGCAGATGGTGGACATGTGGGAGGACTTTGTCAACAAGTACCCCATCATCTCCATTGAGGACGGCATGGGCGAGAACGACTGGGCCGGCTGGCAGCTTATGACCTCCCGCCTCGGCAGCCGCATCCAGATCGTCGGCGACGACCTCTTCGTCACCAATACTGAGCGTATAAAGAAGGGCATCGAGCTCAAGGCCGCGAACGCCGTGCTCATCAAGCTCAACCAGATAGGCACGCTCACTGAGACGCTCGACGCGATACAGATGGCGCACCGCGCCGGGTGGACGGCCGTCGTGTCGCACCGCTCCGGCGAAACGGAGGACACCACCATCGCCGATATCTCCGTCGCCGTCAACGCCGGGCAGATAAAGACCGGCGCGCCCTCGCGCACGGACCGCGTTGCGAAGTACAACCAGCTCCTGCGCATCGAGGACGAGCTGTTCGACGCCGCGCAGTACCCCGGCATGGACGCGTTCTTCTCCATAAAGTAAGGCAAAACAGGGCTTAGTTTCCGCCCCGGCTTCTCAACAGGCCGGGGCGGAATTTTTTATGTATATTATCCTCCATTGCAGGCAAGAATAGGTATGCAAGCAAAAGATTTACTGCAAAAATGGAGGTCAACAGTATGAGCAGCAACAGCTCCGGCAAGAGGCTGGAGAGATTTTTCACAGGTAAGGGCTTTTACATAGTCCTTTTCCTGTGCGCCGCAGTTATCGGCGTATCCGCCTGGATGATGGCGGCAGGAAATGAGACTATGGCAAAAGACGTTGTAAACGGCAGCGACGCCACGAGCTATTCCAGCAAGCGGGTGGAGACCGTCATAATCCCGCCCGCCGACGACAGCACGGCAGAGGCCGCCGTTCCCGGCAGCAGCGGCGCTGTGTCCGCCATGGCGGACGCGGATGCCGAAGACGCCGCCGCGCAGGATGAGACCGTCGCCGTCTTTTCCGAGGCGGAGGCCGCCGCTGTGGCTCCTCCCGAGTGGCTGTGGCCCGTCAGCGGCAGCGTGGAGCGCGGGCACGATCTCAGCTCTCTCGGCTATGACGTGACCATGCGCGACTGGCGCACGCACACCGGCATCGACATTGAAGCGCCCCTCGGCAGCACCGTCACCGCCACGCGCGGCGGCACCGTGGAAAGCGTGGTCGAGGATGACCTTTACGGCACCGTCGTCACCATTGACCACGGCGACGGCACGAAGGCCGTCTACGCCAATCTCGCGTCCGAGCCCGCCGTCGCCGTCAACGACGCGGTGGAGCCGGGCTATATCATTGGCGCTGTCGGGACCAGCGCGCTTGCAGAGGTCGGACAGCAGCCGCACCTGCACTTCGCCGTCACGGCGAACGGGCAGAGCGTAGACCCGCTGGAGTTCCTCCCGGGCTGACAGCACGATCGCATATGGAGTTTATAAGGGAGAGTGCGGATGCACTCTCCCTTCAGCTTGTCAAAAAAAGCCTCGCAGAGTTTCGCGTCCGCAGACGCGAAAGCAT
>URPU01000132.1 GCA_900549865.1 uncultured Eubacteriales bacterium | reverse complement strand
GCCACAGCGAAAGAAAACGCAGATTTTCCACCCAAATCACGGCACTTGAATTGGGGTATAGAAAAAGGGCGGCTGTCTGAAAAACAGTCGCCCAAAAAGGGGATATATACAAGTTATTTGCTACTCGTCCGCCTTGAAAACCGTTGATATTACTGGCTTTTTCAAAAAGTTCTGTATCACCACTCGCACCACTATTTCCAACAACGTGTTTAATGTACTCTGTATATTGAACACGTTGTTATTTTTATCCCCTGAAACGTCAATGCGCTTGATGAGCAGCTTTACGGCCTTTTCATCAGGATTGTTCTTCAGCGCGGTCAGCCATTGCCGGATGGTATCGACCGTGTAATCTTCTGGCAGCTCCGTCGCTTCCATCGCCTTTATCTCGGCCTTGATCTCCGTCATACGCTGACCAATATCGGAAACAACATCAGACGGCAGCACACCGGAGGAAAGATTCTTCATCAGCGTGTCATATTCTTTCTGCTTCTCGGCTATTCTTGCGTTCAGAACGTCATAGAACGCCGTCAGACGGTTTTTGCTGTCACTCTGGTATCTGCTGCGCATAGCTGCGGTTATAAGCGTCTGGTTAGGCTCTGAAAGCAGCTCATGCAGATATTTTATAGCCGCCTCATCAACAGCCGACATAAGCACTGTACGCACGTCCGCAGTGCTCGGCGCACACATATCAGAAGGTCTTACGCACCCGCCGTGGATGCCTTATGCTCCATCTCTTGTGTTCAATTTTTTCGATTTTGCGTCCATCATCTGTTGACTAGTGCACCCTCAATGCACAGACAGCCCGCCTTTACAAGCGGGCTGTCTGCCGGTTTTATGAACTGATGTATCCGTATCGATCACCGCAGGAAGCCGTTGACGATCTGCTCCTCCGCTTCGGCCTCGGTGAGGCCGAGAGTCATAAGCTTGATTATCTGGTCGCCGGCTATCTTGCCGATGGCGGCCTCGTGGATGAGCGCGGCGTCGATGTTGTTGGCCTCCAGCTCGGGCACGGCCAGCACCGTGGCGGTGTCCATGATGATGGCGTCGCATTCGGTATGACCGGAGCACGCGGCGTTGCCCACAAGGCGGGAGCAGTAGTGCTGGCGGCTCTTCTCACGCGCGACACTGCGCGACACGACGTCCGCGCTGCTGCCGTCACCGTTGAGCTCGATGGTATAGCTGCTCTCGGCGCTCTGTACGCCGTGGGTCATCAGCCTTTCATGCACGACGAGGCGCGCCTTTTTGTCCAGCTTCGCAAGCGTCGTTCTGATGGTGGAATCCACGCCCTTTATCTGCACCATTTCCATCTCCATGGTGCTGCCCTCGCCGAGGTTGACCTCCGTGGTGGGGTTGAGGATGCGCTTGCCGCTGCCCTCGCCCTCGCCGTAGTGCTTCTCGACGTACTTCACATGCGCGTTCTTGCCGACGAAGAAGCGGTGCACGCCGTCATGGTCGGAATCCTGATTGCCGCAGTTGTTGATGCCGCAGCCCGCGACGATGACAACGTCGCTGTCGTCTCCGACAAAGAAGTCATTGTAGACAACGTCCTTCAATCCGCTCTCGCTGAGAACGACGGGGATATGCACGCTTTCATTCTTCGTGCCGGGCTTGATGCGGATATCTATGCCGGGCTTATCCTCCTTGGAGGTGATCTCAATATTCGCTGTGGAGTTCCGCCCGGCGGAGACGCCGTTGGCGCGGATGTTGTACGCGCCCTCCGGAACCTTGTGCAGATCGGCGATCTCGGCCAGAAGCTGCTTTTGGATATCAGTCAGCATTGCTGCGCCCTCCTTCCATGATGCGGTTGCAGGTGACGGGAATGGTCTCCTTGAGGAGCTCTGGCAGGATGTCGTCCTTCTTGCCCTGATCCTTCACGCGGCCGTCCGCGATGAGGATTATCTCATCCGCAATTTCCAATATACGCTCCTGATGGGAGATTATGAGGATGGAGCCGTGCGTGCGCTTGCGCATATTTTCAAACACCTGTATGAGACTCTGGAAGCTCCACAGGTCTATGCCGGCCTCCGGCTCGTCAAAGACGGAAAGCACCGTGCCGCGCGCGAGAACCGTGGCGATCTCTATACGCTTCAGCTCGCCGCCGGAGAGGCTGGAATTGACCTCGCGGTCGATATAATCGCGCGCGCAGAGGCCGACGGCGGACAGATATTCGCAGGCCTCGCCCACGGAAAGCTGCTTCTTCGCCGCAAGGCGGAGAAGATCCACCACGCGGATGCCCTTGAAGCGCACGGGCTGCTGCAAAGCGAAGCTTATGCCGAGGTTGGCGCGCTCCGTCACGCCGAGGGCGGTGATGTCCTCTCCGTTGAAGATGATGGAGCCGGAGGCGGGCTTTTCAATGCCCATGATGAGGCGCGCCAGTGTGGACTTGCCGCCGCCGTTCGGCCCCGTGACGACGATGAACTCATCGTCCGGTATGGTCAGGCTGACGTCCTTGATTATCTCTTTGGACTTGTCCTCACCCGGCACGTCAAAGCAGATATTTTTCAGTTCAAGCATCTTTTTCTAACCTTTCCTCTGTACTGGTAGTGGATATGCTAATATATTGTTATTATACCACTTTTCGCCGCAATAGCAACATATAAACACTACTCCGATGCGGGTAAATAACCCGCCGATGGGCTTGTGGGCAAGGAAAAAGGCGGCCCTGCGCGATGCAGGGCCGCCCGAAACGCTGTTTTATGCTGTGTTCTGCCGGGAAGCCTTACTTGCCCATGTTCATCTGAGCGGCGACCTCAGCGGCGAAGTCCTCCTGCTTCTTCTCGATGCCCTCGCCCTTCATGAAGCGGACTGCATCGACGAACTTGACGGAACCGCCAAGCTCCTTCGCGGCGCTGGCGATGTACTTCTCGACGGTCATGGAGCCGTCCTTGACGTACTCCTGCTGGAGCAGGCAGTTCTCCTCGTAGAACTTGTTCATCTTGCCGAGGACTATCTTCTCCTTGACCTGCTGCGGCTTGGAAGCCATCTTCGAATCCTGATCCATCAGCGCGAGCGCGATCTTCTTCTCTTCCTCGAGAACGTCCTCGGTGACGTCGCTCTTGTCCCAGAAGCGGGGATTGAGCGCCGCGATCTGCATGGCGACGTTCTTGCCTATCTCGGTGGCGTCAATGCCGCCCTCGACGGCCAGGTTGACCAGAACGCCGATCTTGCCGCCGGCGTGCACGTATGCCACGCTGGTGTTCTTGTCGAAGCGGACGAAGCGGCGGATCTGGAGATTCTCGCCAATGGACATGACCTTCTCGGGCAGGATCTCTGCCACGGTCAGCTCGCTGCCGGGGTACTTGCACTGCATGAGCGCGTCAACATCGGCGGGGTTGCCGACGATAACTGCCTTGCAGATATCCTTCACGAAAGCAACGAAAAGCTCGCTCTTGGCGCAGAAGTCGGTCTCGCAGTTGACCTCGACGATGGCGCCGACGCCGCACTTGGGGCAGACGTCTGCATAAGCCATACCCTCAGCCGCGATGCGGCCGGCCTTCTTCGCGGCCTTTGCAAGGCCCTTCTCACGCAGCCACTCGACTGCCTTGTCCATATCGCCGTCGGTCTCGGTGAGGGCCTTCTTGCAGTCCATCATGCCGACGTTCGTCATCTCACGGAGAGTCTTAACATCCTGAGCGGTAAATGCCATATTGTTTTTTCCTCCTGTATTATTCGGGATAAGGGGCCGCATAGCCGCCCCTTATCGTTGATTTACTATATTATAATTATTCCTCAGTCGCTTCCGCAACGGCGGCTTCGACGGCCTCGCCCTCGACGGCCTCTGCATCGACGCCCTGACGGCCTTCCTGAACGGCGTTTGCCATGGTGGAGGCGATCAGACGGATGGCGCGGATAGCGTCGTCGTTCGCGGGGATGACGTAATCGACCTCATCGGGGTCGCAGTTGGTGTCAACTATAGCAACTATGGGGATATGCAGCTTGCGTGCTTCGGCAATGGCGTTGTGCTCCTTGCGGGGATCGACGATGAACAGCGCGCCGGGGAGCTTCTTCATGTCCTTCACGCCGCCGAGGTACTTCTCGAGCTTTT
>URPU01000131.1 GCA_900549865.1 uncultured Eubacteriales bacterium | reverse complement strand
GGCAGAAAACGTATAATAATGCTTTCGCGTCTGCGGACGCGAAACTCTGCGAGGCCTTTTTTGACATACTGACAGCCGCTGCTTGAATAAAGCGGCGGCTGTTGCTATCTGAATATCATATTGCGCACAACGGAGCGTCCTGCGGTGCGGCGAGGAAGGCCGCCGCCTCCGCGGCGAAGCCCGCGTCGATTTTTGAAAGCCGCCCCCGGCCGGCGACCAGCGGGTCGATGTAGCGCTTCTTCGCGCGTATCACGCGCCACGCGCCGTCCGGCGCGTCCTCCGCGCGCGTCAGCATTCTGTGCATCGCGCAAAACTCCTGCCAGCGCGCGCAGAGCTCACCGTCGCCGGTGAGGCGCGCTATCACGTCCGCCTCCGTCAGATACAGCTCCTCGCCAGTCAGCACGCCCTTTTCCACGGCGCGGCGCAGCAGCTCAGAGAGCATCTGCATGGCATATCTGTCCTCATCCGCGACGTATATCCGTGACATTTTCAGCGCGTCATGCGCGAAGCGGCGCGCGGTGTCCACATCCGTGAAGGCAAGCTCCGCCGCGCCGTTCTCCGCCTCCGCGGCAATTATGCCGTCATAGTAGGCCTGCAGCACGGCCGTATCGCAAAGGCCGTAGCCCTCCAGATTGCCCAGTGTGTATTCCAGCCTGTCCGCAGAAAGGCGCGGGCTGTCGTTGTCCGCGATGGAGTACATGTGGTAATCCGTGACGGCGCCTGGCGCAACGCCGTATTTATCCAGCAGCCGCGTTATCACGGCCGAGGCGCGTATTATGCCCTCCGTCCTGTCCTCGGTGCTCTCCTGCGCCATGTAGTCGCCGCGCAGGAAATCGACAGTGTGCGCAAAGCAGGGTGTGGCTATATCGTGGAACAGCCCCGCCAGCGCCTGCACCATGTCACCGGTGAAGCGCCAGACTATCAGGCACACGCCGACGCTGTGCCGAAAGCGCGAATATGGCAGCAGGCCGCGAAAGCGCGGGAATGCCGTGTACTCACACCCGCAGTTCATCCCCACGCCGCGCAGCCGCCGCATTTCCGGCGCGGCGCAGAATTCGTCCAGCCACGCGGGAACATCCGCGCTGTATATAAGCCCGCTGTGCTCTGGGAATAAGAGCTTCGCGCCGGGAACGCCCGGCGTTTTGCCGGGCGCGGTCATGCCCGCCCTCCGGCAGTGAGCAGGGTCTTTATCTCGTCAAGGCTTTTGGCAAAATATATCCCCTCCAGCTTGTCCGCGGAGGAAAGTCCCGTTTCGACCATGTGCGCCAGCAGCGCGCGCAGGCTGTCGTAATAGCCGTTCAGGTTATAGATGATGCACGGCGCGCTGAGCTTTTTCAGGGATACCAGCGACATGACCTCTGAGATCTCCTCCAGCGTGCCCGTGCCGCCCGGAAAGGCGATGAACGCCTCGCCCAGCTCTATCATTTTGGCCTTGCGCTCCGGCATGTCGCGCGTCACGATGAGCCTAGTTATGGCGTCGTACTCAAAGCCCGCGTCTATGAAAAACTGCGGCTCTACGCCCGTCACCTCACCGCCGTGGGTCAGCACGCTCTCGGCAAGCTCGCCCATCAGCCCGCATTTTGACCCGCCGTAGACAAGGGCGTTGCCGCTTTCGCCTATCCATTGGCCAAGCGCCCTCGCGGCGTCCTTGAAAGCGGGGGAGTTCCCCTCGCTCGATGCGAGATATACTGTGATATTCATGATTTAACCTCCGTTACCCTCAATTGACAAGGTGTCCTCCGCCGGTGCTTCGCCGAAGAAGTACCGGCATTTTGCCATGTCCACTCGGCCGTCGGGCAGGAATTCAACGCCTTCCTCCTCCAGCAGCATCCTGCGGAAGTCCGCGTGCCCGCCGCCGGCGATCTCGCCGTTGTCCTTCACAACGCGCTGCCATTGCAGGGCCTCCGGACAGCGCCGCATCGCCCAGCCGACCTGCCGCGCGCCGCGCGGCATACCAAGTTCGCGCGCTATCTGCCCGTAGGACACGACCCTCCCGCGCGGTATCTGCGCGACGAGGCCGTATACACCGGAAAAGAAATTCCCTTCGTTTTCATTCATCGCCGCATCACCTCATGCACGTATCTTACCATGCGCACGTGCGCATTTCAATACGCACCGCATATGAAAAAAGCACGCCGCGTTTTTGCGCGGCGTGCGTGAATTTCCTGCGTTTGTTTTTACCCAAAGTACGTGAACATCACGACGAGGTATGCGATGTACAGCCCGCCGATGAAAAAGCCGATCCAGCGCTTGAATTTGCCCCCGATGAGCGCGGGGATAAGCGCACCGGCGCTGACGATGAGGCACGCCGGGATATCCAGCAGCATCCCTTGCCGCTCGATGGTCAGCGGCTTGCCGAGGATGAGCGCGCACAGCGGCATTATAAGCGTCAGATCCATTATGTTCGCGCCGATGATGTTGCCAACGGACAGGGAGGACTGCTTTTTCCTTATGGCCGTTATGGTCGTCACAAGCTCGGGCAGGGAAGTGCCGATGGCTATCATCGTCGCCCCGATTATCGCGTCTGGCACGCCGAGAAGCTGCGCAAGGGCGGTGCCGTTGTCTATGAGAAGCTGCGCGCCCAGCACGATGGCGGCGGCCCCGATAAGGAACTTGCAGATGTTGCCCGCCACGGCGGCCTTGTCCGTGCGCGGCGCTTCCGCGCCGTCATCGCTGCCCTCCGTGCCTATCTCGCGCTTTGCGGAAATGAGGCTGTCCGCCATGAACAGCACGAAGAACACCAGTATCAGCACGCTTTCCGGCACGGAAAGCTGGCCGTCGCGCGTGAAGGCGCACAGCACCGCGATGGAGGCCAGAAGTATGCACGCCTTGGCGGCAAACTGACGCCGCGGCATTTCACAGCTCATGCACACCAGCGAAAGGCACATTATAAGCCCCGTGTTCGCCGTCACGGAGCCGACGGCGTTGCCCACGGCGATGTCGGCGTTCCCCTCCAGTGCGGAGAAAACGGACACCAGCATCTCCGGCATCGTTGTTGCGAAGCTGACGACCGTCGCGCCGATTATGAACTTCGGAATGCCTGACGCCTCCGCGATCCACGTGGCCGCGTCCACAAAAAAGTCGCCGCCCTTGATGATGCACACCAGCCCCGCCGCGAACAGCAGCAGGACGAAGAACATGTTGCTTCCCGTGAAATCAAGACTCATTTTCATTTCTCCTTCTCGGTCGAACGCACAAAAAAGAGACCTTTTGCACGATCAACGTAATGTGATGTGCTAAAAGTCTCATTACCTATCAGTACAGGTGCATGACCACCGCTCGCATTGAACGGGGGTATGTTGGCCATGCTTTTGCAATTACTCCCTTTTAACGAGGAGTTATATTAGCATAACGCGCCGCCTTTGTCAACATTTTTCGACGGAAAATTCGCGCTTTCACGCTGTTTGCCCATAAAATAATGCGCCGCGGCGTCTTGGACGCGGTTTTTTCTCTTGCGATAACGCGCGATACGTATTAAAATACAGCCGGAGAGGTGAAGCCCATGATCCGTATGGAGATCGCGCTTATTTTCGTGCTGGCCTTCGTCGCGTCCATATATTTTTCTGCAGGGCGGCGGCACACGCTGCTGCACAGGACGTTTTCCGTCCTGCTCGTGACGGCGCTGGTGCACCTTGTCTTTGACGCGCTGACGGTATATACCGTCGCCCGCCTTGACAGCGTGCCGCGCCCCGTCAACGACGTGCTGCACCGGCTTTTCATCGGCAGTATGGTGCTGGTGGTGTATCTTTTTTATCAGTACATCGCCGTGCTCATAGAGGAGGAGACCGGAAAGCCGCGCCGGCTCGACCTCGCGGCGAAGGTATATCTCGCGGCGGCGGAGATTGGCGCGGCGGTTCTGCCTGTGCACTATGCCGTCACGCCGCGGGGGAACTATTCCGACGGCATACACGCCAACGTCTGCTATGCAAGCGTGGCCTTCTACCTGCTGCTGTGTGCGGGGCTGCTGCTGTGGCAGTGGCGGAATATCGACCCGAAGAAGAAGTTCGCCATCGGCGCGGCGCTCGGACTGCTGTTCGGCGTGATGCTAAACGGCTGCGGCCTGTGGGAGGATCACGCCCTCGGCATTGCCATCGGGCCTCTCTGGGGCATGGCCATCGCCGCCATGGATGGCAGAAGCCGCCCGAAGGAGAAAAAACAGAATAAGCGCAAATAGAACTACGCGGCTGCTTCGCATTGAAGCAGCCGCGTGTTCAGACTGTCAAAGAATCCATGCTGCAAAGTAAAGAGACAGAGCAGCGGGGGAGC
>URPU01000130.1 GCA_900549865.1 uncultured Eubacteriales bacterium | reverse complement strand
GAATGTGCTAGAATATACCAAAGTGGTTTTGAGAGTTTTCGTAGATGTATATACTCTGCGAAACCCATATTTATCAAAATATATGGAAAATGGGAGGTTTGCGGGGCAAGACTCCCAAAATATATAAATTCGTCATTTTGACGAATAATATAACGCCGCCCGCTGTGCGAATTTTGCACAGCGGGCGGTAATTTGTCTTTTTATCCTGTTATTTCCTGTTGCATTTTCTTATTTGAGCGTGAACACCTGCGCAATGGGTGAGTCGGAGGACACGACCAGCGTCTTGTCGCCGCCGGTCAGGGATTTGCGCGCCATGTCCAGCGCGCGCATGAACTCGTAGAAATCGGCCTCCTCCGGCGTGTCGTAGGCTTCGGACAGGATGCGCATGTATTCCGCCTCGCCCTCGGCCTTCAGCTTCTCGCCCTGTGCCTGCGCCTCCGACAGAGTTATCTGCACGGATTTGTCGGCCTCGTTGCGGATGCGCTTGGCCTCGGCCTCGCCTTCGGCGGCGAAGGAGGCGGCGATGTTGCCGCGCTCGGATATCATGCGCTCATACACGGCGGCCTTGTTCTCGTCGGGCAGGTCAATGCGCTTGGTCTCTATCGCAAGGACCGTGATGCCGTACTTATCAAACGTCGTGCCGACGTTTTCCATGATGCGCGCGGCAAGCTCGCCGTCGCGGCCGGATATCACGTCCTCCTGCCTCATCGAGCTTATCACGGTCTTAAGGCTGTTGTACACCACGGTGTCGATGCGGTATTCGGCGTTTGCGATGTTGCCGGACAGCGTCTGGATAAACTTCAGGGGGTCCGTGATGCGCCAGAGCACGAAGCTGTCGGCCACCATGGACTTCTTGTCGCTCGTGATCACGTCGCTGACGGCGAGGTCGTACAGCATCTCGGTCTTGGGCAGGGTGCTGACGGTCTGGATGAAGGGCAGCTTCATGCTCAGCCCCGGCGCATCGACTATGCGCACGACCTTGCCGAACTGGCGCACGATGCTGTATTCGTTCTGCTGCGTTGTGAAGAAGCAGCCGCCCATTATGCACACTATCAGCAGCACGGCCACTATCGGAAGGGCGATTTTCAGCGTTTTCTTCATCACTTATCCCCTCCCGTACTGATATCGGCAAATTTGTCCAGCGGCAGTGCCGTCTGCACGCCGGTGCTCTCGTCAAGTATGTAAAGCTTCATGCTGGGCAGGACGTCCTCCATCGCCTCATAGAAAAGGCGCTGCTTGGTGATGAGGGGGTACTTTTCATACTCGTTGAAAAGCTCGGTAAAGCGCGCGGCCTGACCGCTGGCCTCGTTTATCTTGCCCTGCTTATACGCCTCCGCCTGCTTGATTATCTCGTCGGCGTCGGCCTCCGCCGCGGGGATGACCTCATTTGCGTACTTTTTGGCGTTGTTCACCGCCGTGTCGGCGGACTGCTTGGCGGTCTCCACCGCGGTGAAGGCCTGCTGCACCTCATGCGTGGGCGGCTCCGCGTCCTGTATGGTGATGTTCGTAAGCTGCAGGCCGATGTCCTCGCTTTCAAGGCGGGCCATGACCTTCTGCTTGATGGCGGACTGTATCTCGCTCTTCCCGGTTGTGATGACGCTGTCCACGTCGTACAGGCCGATGGTGTCGCGGATATAGCTCTGGCACAGCATTTTCAGTATGCCCACGGGATCCTGCGAGTTGTAGAGGAACTTCACCGGGTCCGTCACGCGGTACTCCACGTAGAAGTCCACGTTCACGAAGTTGTAGTCATACGTTATCATGAGCGACTCTGCCTCCACCTCCGCGGAGCTGTCGCTGCGGTAGCCGAGGGGGAAGCCCTGTATGCTCTTGGAGACCTTCGTCACGTGCTGGATGAGCGGTATCTTCGGCTGTAGGCCCGAGGCGGAGACCGTCGTGGGCTTGCCGAAGGTCGTGATCACGGCGTACTGATCCTCCTTCAGCGTGTAAAACGAGTCGAGGATGAGCAGCAGCGCGATGACCACCACCGGGATCAGCCAGACCAGCTTCTTCGGCAGCGCGCCGCGCGGCGCGGCCTGTGCGCCGTCGCCCGGCGGGGGTGTGTGCGGACTTCTGAATTGCATTGCGTCGTTCCTTTCTTTTGCCCCCGGCCGTCAGGGTTTTGCACTTGTCAACCGAGGGTATATTTTTTTAATTATTATACACGACAGGCGTTACATATGAAAGAGATAAATTGTAAACACGCGGGTTGGGCATATGGCATATAAAATCCCCGGCTGACGCGCGTCAGCCGGGGATTTGAATACTATACTATTATAATAGAACGCTTACCCGCCGTAGCCGTACTGCGCCGCGGCCGCGGCCATGTCGGCCTCCGCCGCGCCGACGTAATACCAGCCGCCCTGTATCTCCTTCGTGCAGCCGAAGCCGAAGATGTCGTTATACATCACGTCGATATCGTTCACGGTGATCTCCTGCACGTAGGGGTTGATGTACTCGTTTATCATCTTCACCCAGTCGTACAGTATTATGACGGCGTAGCTGTACCCGTCTATCATCTTCGGCGCGTTGGGCATGGTGTAGAAGTTTATATCGTCGCTTTTGCACATGAGCGTCTGCCTGATGAAAAAGGCGATGTTGGCCACGCTCAGGTCCGTGTCGAGCGATTCGGACAATATATCTATCACCTTGCCGACGTTGGGGATGTTGCCGAGGGTGATGAACTGCTTGGCGCATTCCTTGAGGAACTTATGCTGCATGTCGATGCGGCCTATGTCCGCACTGGCGTAGCCCGCGCGGTAGCGCACCAGCGCCATGGCCTCCTTGCCGCTGAGGTGGTTTTCGCCCGCAGGGATGTCGATGTACATATTCTGCCACACATCGTCGTAAAACAGCGGCTCATCCATATATACGTCCACGCCGCCAACGGCGTCCACCAGCTCAACAAAGGCCTCAAGGTCAAGCTTGGCGTAGCAGTCCACGTCAAAGCCGACTAGCTGCTTGACGCGCTTTTTCAGCTCCGTCATGCCGTCCTTCTCCTGCTGCTGCGCCTGATAGCATATCGCGTTTATCTTGCGCATGTCGCCGTCCATGTTCAGCAGCGTGTCGCGCGGGATGCTGACGAAGTCCATTTTGTGCGAGTTTGTATCGACCTTGCCCACAAGGATGGTGTCGGTATGCCCCGTCCACAGATCCTCGCCCACCAGCAGGATGGTATACACGCCGTCGTGCCTTTCGGTGTCGGGGGCGATGGCGCTGTCGAGCACGGGCGTGGGGCTGGGCACCGGCGCGGCAGTCGCCTCCGCCGCGGTTTGCGCTTCAACCGGCGCCTCCGCCGCGGCCTTCTCCCCGGCGATGGCGGGGGCCTTCTCCCACGCGAAGTACGCGATGAGCGCGCCTATGATGAGCACGGCAAGCACCGCGAATATTATGATAAAAACCTTGGATGTGCTTTTTTCTTTCTTGTTATGCATATATTTCGCCTTCTGAGATACATATGTCTCCGCCGCGGCACCCCGCCGCGGTCAGACAATCATTATATATTTTTGCCGCCGAATAATCAAGTGTTTTGCGCATTCCCGCCGTCTTTTTGCCGCCGCGCAAATAAAAGTCGCGTGATCATGAAAAAAGTACTTGACAAAACGCGAAAAAACTATATAATAGCTTATGCGTTTAGCGGGATTGTGTAAAGGTAGCACAGCGGACTCTGACTCCGTATGTGAGGGTTCGAATCCTTCTCCCGCTGCCAAAAAGCAGTTCGTCTACGGACGAGCTGCTTTTGTTTTGCCTGTGATGTGGGGCACTGTAAATTTCCCTTTACATCTGACATATAATAGTGTATACTACAAGTATGCAGTTGGATGGGTCTGCTGCTGGGGCGTTTCCCGGCCATAAGCGGGAGATTTACAAAGGGGTTTCTCTTGACCCACAATTAAGACAGTTAAAAGAGAGTGTTTCGCCGCTCAGAGTGCGAGATTTAAAAGGGGCGAGTTTTCTTGCCCCTTTTTTATATGGAGAGATAATGACTACGCTGCTTTGGAAGCCGCCTGTGACTCATACATACACCAAGTAATGCCAAGCCTCATGCGATAAGCACAGGGCTTGGCATTATCTATCCTTTTTCCGTTCCGCGCTGGTTTACAGCTTCCAGCCGACGGCCTGCTCACGGCCGGTGATGAAGTGGCGGTAGATGCCGTTTTGAACCATCAGCTCGTCATGCGTGCCGCGCTGGACTATCCGCCCCTTGTCCACCACAAGTATCTGATCGGCATGGCGGACGGTCTTGAGCCGGTGCGCTATCATGATGACGGTCTTTTCTCGCGTCAGCTCGCCGATAGCCTCCATAAGCTCCTTTTCATTCTCGGGATCGACGTTGGCCGTGGCCTCGTCAAGGATGATGATGGGCGCGTCCTTCAGCATTGCACGGGCGATGGCGATGCGCTGCTTCTCGCCGCCGGAGAGGCGGCCGCCGCCGCTTCCGGCGCGGG
>URPU01000129.1 GCA_900549865.1 uncultured Eubacteriales bacterium | reverse complement strand
TGCCGCTTTTTCGACAGTCTCACAGGCGCGGCTGATGCCGCGCCTGTAGTTTTCACGATTCTTTATCCAAAACTCTCTCGTAAGTGCAGAAGCGGTAGGCGACGCCGTCCTCCGAAAGCGGCACGCCGGGGTCTGTGCAGACCCATTCGGGATCCGCGTCAAGGTCGGGGAAAAACACCGTCGAGTGCGGGGCAAGCTCTATCCGCGTGACGTAGACCCTGTTCGTATACGGCAGGAGCTGGCGGTAAACGCTCTCCCCGCCGATGACAAGGCAGCGCGCGCCGCCCGCCGCGGCGACGGCCTCCTCCGCGCTGTGCACGACCTCCGCCCCGTCGATGCGGATATCCTGACGCGTCAGGACGATGTTCCGCCGCCCCTTGAGAGGCCGCCCGCCCGGAAAGTCCGCCAGCGTGGCGCGCCCGACTATCACCGCCGCGCCGTCGGTCAGCGCGCGGAAATGCGCCCTGTCGGCGTGCAGCACGACGGGCTGGGTTCCTCCGGCGCCGATGCCCCAATCGGAATATACGGCAACTATTGCATCCATGGCCGCTCCCCCTTTTCCAGCCTGTGTTTTTATGCAGTATAGCATATGAACAGCATCGTGCGCAACAGAATAGTATGAGCTGTGGAGGTGGTGCAGGTGAAATATGCCGTTGTAGGCGGGGATAGGCGCGCGGCCATACTGTGCGCGCTGCTGGCGCGGGATGGGCACAGGGTGTGCTGCTATGCGCTGGAGCGCGCGGATATCCCGCAGGAGGCGGTGAAAACTGGCTGCTTGCAGGGCTGTGTATACGGCGCGGACTGCGTGATACTGCCCGTGCCGAGCGAGAAGGGCGGACTGCTGAACACGCCGCTGAGCGACAGCGTGCTGAGTATGCGCGAGGTGCTGGAGACGCTGTGGCCGGGGCAGATCGTCGTCGGCGGGCGGCTGAGTGATGAGAGCTGCGCGCTGGCGATACGGGAAAAGCTGTGCATAGAGGACATCATGCTGCGGCCGGATTTCACCGTGGGCAACGCCGCGCTGACGGCGGAGTGCGCGCTGGGGCGGCTTATGGATGAGAGCGGCAGCGCCCTTGCGGGCAGCAACGTGTTGGTGTGCGGCTGGGGGCGGATAGGAAAGCTGCTGTGCCTGAAGCTTGCGGCGCTGGGCGCGCATGTGACGGCGGCGGCACGCGCCCGCGCGGACAGGGCAATGGCGGCGGCGCTGGGGCTGGGCAGCGTGGACTATGACGGGCTGGAGGCCGAGATAGGCGCGTTCGGCTTCATCATAAACACTGTGCCCGCGCGCGTGCTGACGGATGCGGCGCTGTGCATGGCCGCGGATGGGGCCGTTATAATGGAGCTTGCCTCGCCGCCGGGCGGCTTTGACAGGACGCTTGCGGAGAACATAGGGCTGCATGTTGTTCCCGCGCCCGGCCTGCCCGGACAGCGCGCGCCAGAGAGCGCCGCGAGGTTAATAAGATCGACGGTGTACGACATAATGCGCGAACAGGAGGAATGACCATGAACGACAGGAAACGCCTGGGGCTTGCGCTGTGCGGCTCCTACTGTACATATGAAAAGCTCTTTGCCGCGGCGGAGGCGCTGCGGCACGACTATGAGCTTATTCCCATAATGAGCGACACGGCGGCGGAAACGGACACGCGCTTCGGCACGGCGGCGGAGAATATAAGGCGTCTGGCAGCGCTGTGCGGGCGCGGCGTGATAACCACGATAGCCGAGGCCGAGCCGCTTGGCCCGGCGCTGCCGCTGGATGCGCTGCTCATCGCGCCGTGCACGGGCAACACCCTTGCAAAGCTCGCCCACGGCATTACGGACAGCGCCGTGACCATGGCGGCCAAGGCGCATCTGAGAAACGGCAGGCCGCTTATTATCGCGCTGTCCACAAACGACGGGCTTTCCGGCTCGGCGGAGAATATCGGAAGGCTGCTGAACCGGAAGAACGTCTATTTTGTGCCCTTCGGGCAGGACGATCCGGAAAAGAAGCCCTGCTCGCTCCAGGCGGACTTCACTCTCGCCGGGGCGGCGGTATCGGCCGCGCTTGATGGCCGCCAATTGCAGCCGCTGCTGAAATAATGATACAATAATACTAAGGCGCGGGCTTTTGCCCGCGCCGGAGGATTTTTGCCTGTGTCCGGAAAATATGCTGTATGGACTTTATAAGCCGGGTGTGGTAAAATACAATTTACGATACGTAAATACGATACCCACGGCAGACATAAGATTTTATACTCCGGGATGTGAACTGAAGATGATACGCAACAACCTGCGCCTGCTCAGCATCTGCAACATGATAGTGGACATGCTGATAGTTATCGCGTCATACATATTATCCACGATTTTCTGGCTGAACATAACCTATCCGATAGGAAACATGGCGCAGACACGGGCGCTGTTTCTGGCGGCGGTGGTGTATGCGGTCATATTCTGGCTGATAGTGTCCGTGATGGGCATGTACAACACCGACCGCACGTACAAGCTTTCAAAGAAGCTGTCGATGATAGTGGGGGCAAGTACCATCACACTTTTTGCCGCCGCGTCGATACTGTACCTTTTCCGGCTTCAGGAGTTCTCGCGCGGCGTGCTTGCCTGCTTTTACATTTCCAGCACGGCGCTGCTGTGCCTTAAATACTCCGCCATGCGCTGGATATCCAACAAGACGCGCAGCGGCGGCAGGAACCTGAAAAACGTCCTTGTCGTCGGCACGGGGCACCTCGCCCGGCAGTACGCGCAGGATGTGGCGCAGGAGACGAAGCTGGGCTTCAACCTTATCGGCTACGCGGGCGCGGAGAATGCGGAAATGGACGCGTCCCACGTATGCGGCTATGACGAGCTGGACGAATTTCTGCACCACACGGATCTTGACGACGTGGTCATCGCGCTGGATGCCGGCGAGATATCACGCATTCAGGATATCATCCTCATCTGTGAGAAGAACGGCGTGAAATACAGCATCATCCCGTTTTACAACGACGTGCTGCCGCCGCACCCGGTCATCGAGACTGTCGGCCGCAGCAACCTTATGACCCTGCGCCGCAACGCGCTTGAAAATTACGGCTTGGCCTTTATAAAAAGAAGCTTTGACATTCTGGCAAGCGGCTTGGGGCTTATAATCATAAGCCCGCTGATGCTGATACTCGCCATAGGGGTCAAGCTTTCAAGCCCCGGCCCCATCCTCTTCCGGCAGGAGCGTGTCGGGTATCAGCGAAAGAACTTCCAGATGCTGAAATTCCGCAGTATGCGCGTCAACACACAGCAGGACACTGCGTGGACGACCGACAACGACCCGCGTAAGACGAAGTTCGGCAGCTTTATCCGCAAGTGCAGTCTGGACGAGCTGCCCCAGCTATGGAATGTGCTGCGCGGCGATATGAGCCTCGTCGGCCCGCGGCCGGAGCTTCCGCATTTTGTGGAGCAGTTCCGCGAGACCATCCCGCTGTACATGGTCAAGCATCAGGTGCGCCCCGGCATCACCGGCTGGGCGCAGGTGAACGGCTACAGAGGTGACACGAGCATCGAAAAGCGCATCGAGTGCGACATCTGGTACATAGAGAACTGGTCGGCATGGCTGGACATAAAGATACTTTTTATGACGGCCTTCGGCGGCATGTTCAACAAGGAAAAGCTCAGCACCGGCAAGACCGGCGCAGATACAAAGGAAGAGGCAAAGGAAGTCATTCGTACGATTGAGAAGTGGCAGAAGAAAGTCTACGCAGAATACGGAATTCATTTCATTCATGCAGGAGACGAGTGGTATCTTCTGGCAGAAGAACCCGTTCCGGAAGAGGAATGTTATGATGGTTATCTGCAGCTGGAAAACGGAGTCGGCATGATCCGGCTTTTATTAAACGAAGCAAAGGAGACGATGGAAGAGCTGTATAAGCATAAGTTTTTAACCACGCTGAAATGCCATCACGACTGGAAGAAGAAAACAAGAACGGTTTCCCTTGCAACCGGTAAGCTGGCGTATCCATACATCCGGCAGATTGCAAAGGAGGTCGAAGCCTGTATGCCGGGGCTTACGGCGAATGTATATGAGATCCGGAATGACTTTTTCGGAGAACGGATTACGGTATCGGGACTCATCACAGGGATTGATCTGATGAACCAGTTAAAGGATAAGGAACTTGGTGAAGCACTGCTTATTCCGGAGAATATGGTGCGTGTGGAAGAAAATGTATTCCTTGACGATGTAACCGTCAGTGAGGTTGAAAAAACTTTACAAGTACCGGTAGATATTGTAAAATCAAGCGGACAGGATTTTATAGATGCGGTGATCGGAGAAAAACAGACAGATCCGGACTGCAAAACCGAAAGATTGATTTGAAAGGAAGTATGCACATGAAGGATTCCAAGGAACTGGCTTTGCAGATCGCCGATTTTCTCTATTCCAAGAAGGGCGAAAACATTCAGGTGCTGGATGTGTCGCATCTGACGTCGATCGCCGAATATTTCATCATTTGCAGCGCGCGCAATACCACGCAGTGCCGCACCATGGCCGAGGAT
>URPU01000128.1 GCA_900549865.1 uncultured Eubacteriales bacterium | reverse complement strand
AGTGTATAGAAACAGAAAGGAAATATAACATCATGGATGAATTCACAAGCGCCCTTCCCAGAAGAGTAATGACCCTCTTCCTGCTGGTCGATTCCTCCGGCAGTATGTCCGCCAGCGGCAACATCGCAAAGGTCAACCGCGCCATTGAGGAGATGATTCCTCTGCTCAGCGACATTTCCGACGAGAACGAGCAGGCGGAGATAAAGCTTGCCGTCATGACCTTCGACTCCGACGTGCGCTGGGTCACCAAGGACGAGAACGGCAACCCCGGCCCGGCCTGCGTGTACGACTTCGTATGGAACGACGTAATTGCCAGCGGCCTGACCTCCCTCGGCGCTGCGTTCACCGAGCTTGAAAGCAAGCTGTCGCGCCGCGCATTTATGGCAAGCGCCACCGGCGCACTGGCCCCGGTCATCATCCTGCTTTCCGACGGCGTGCCCACGGACAACTACGCCGCGGCGCTGGAAAAGCTCAGCCACAACAACTGGTTCAAGGTCGCCTCGAAGATAGCCATCGCCGTGGAGGGCGCGGACAGGGATATCCTTGCCCAGTTCACGCGCAATTCAGAGGCTGTGCTTGAGTGCGACAACCGCACGGACCTCAAGCGCCTCATGGTCAATCTGGCCGTCGTATCCTCCAAGATGCAGAGCCGCAGCGTCGGCGTGGACGAGCTTCAGGGGCAGAACGCCGGTGACCTTGAATCCGTCGGCGATATGGGTACGGAAAATATACTGGACGGCATCAACTTCACGCCCACCATACAGCCCGTTGACGGCGGCACGGCCGAGGACGACGGATGGTGACAGGCGAGGGAGGTAATATTCCCATGACGGATTACTGTTCCTTTCATGCCCACCATATCGGCAAAAGTCATATGACCTCAGGCCTGCCCTGTCAGGACTGTTCATTTAGTTGGAATAAGGAAGCGCTCACCGTGGCCATCGTTGCAGATGGCCACGGCAGTTCTGCTTTTGTCAGAAGTGATAAAGGCTCCAGGTTCGCCGTTTTTGCGGCGACCAAGGCCATAACGGAGTTCACGGAAAGCCTGAAGCCCGCGGACGATCCCGAAGCGGGAAGCGGCAAAAATGCGCCGGACGACTGGCAGGACGACCCCGGCCCGAAGGGCGACTGGACGGACAGCCTCAGAACGGATGACGACTGGAACGAGGCGTTGGATCTCCTCTGCCGGAATATCCTGCGGCGCTGGTACGAGCTGGTGGATAAGGATTGCCGGGAGAACCCCTTCACGCCGGAAGAAGTGAAGGATGTGCCCGAAAAGTACCGTGATGCGTACCTCGCCGGGGAAAAGACCCAGCACGCCTACGGCACGACGCTGCTCGCCGCTGTCGTCACGGACAGGTGCTTCTTCGCCCTGCGCAACGGCGACGGGGAGTGCGTGGCACTGAACGCGGACGGAAGCTTTTCAAAGCCCATCCCGTGGAATGAAAACTGCGAATCCTCCACCACGACCTCGCTTTGCGGCACGGACGCACTGGCCGATTTCCGCTTCTGCTTTTCCAGAGAGCGGCCCTTGGCCGTGTTCGTCGGCAGTGACGGCGTGGACGATTCCTATACCTCCGATGAGGAGCTGTTCAGCCTCTACCGCGAGCTGTGCCTGACCGGGATAAATCAGGGCGGCGACGCCGTGCAGGAGGCCGTGATGGACTTCCTGCCTGTGCTGACGGAGCGCGGCAGCATGGACGATGTGTCCATTGCCGGTGTGATGAACTGCGCCGCGATGCAGCCGCTCAAGGAAAAGCTCACGCAGGAGCGGGAGACCCTGCTTGCCGCCCGCCGCGCGGAGGAGGCACAGCGCCAGTTAAAGCGCTTGAACATGAAGAGAGAACAGCTTCAAAAGGAGCTTGACCGCAGGGCGAATATCTGGACGCAGGAGCGCGACGAACTGCTTGAAAAGCTGAAAGAGCTGGACGCGCAGCTTGCCACCCTCTGCCCGCCGCAGGAGACTGCCACGGAGGAAGCGCCGGAGACGGAGGATGCTGCTGCCGCCGGTGTTCCGGAAAGCGCGCCATCCGCCGCCCCGGCCGCGGATGATGCCGGGCAGACCCATGCAGAGGCGGAACTGCCGGAAAGTGAGACCGCCGCCGAGGAAGCGCCGGAGGATGCGCGCACGGAATAAATTGCAGGAATAGATGGAGAGCCACGCATGAATAAGTACGAACAGGCGCTTGTGGACGCCGTAAGACAAATAACGAAGGATAATGCCGCGCGGGCAGCGTCTGACGCGCGCTGGCTGAACGGAATGCTGCGCGACCTTGCGCCGCAGGCGATAGACCAGCGCGAGTATAAGATGCTGACGGCGCTGCTGAACTGCGGCGGAAACCGCATCCTTGCCGAGACGGCGAAGAAACCCGCCGCCGCGCGCGACGCGGAGGTTGAGCGCCTTGTGCGCCGCCTGTGTGATGAATACGTCATGGATGAGGACGCGGCGCGGCGTATCTGCGCGCTGTACCTTGCCGGTGTCACCGGGAACGACGCGTTTGTGACCGCCGACGACCGCCGCAAGGCAAAGCCGGCGCCCAAACCCGCGCCGAAACCGGCTCCCGCACCGGCACCCACGCCAAAACCCACGCCAAAGCCAGCAGCGCAGCCAACCCCTGCACCCACGTCAAAACCGCAACCCGCGCCGGATACGCCGTCAAAACCGGATAAATCCGCAGAGGATGATCTGGATGTGGCGATGTATATGCGCTATATCCCTATGACTGTAGCTATGATATTTCTCGTGTTTAGTTCACTGCATGTGAACAGTTCGCTGTACATAGGGGAAGGCAGAATTAGTTTCGGACACAGCATTAATGAATGTTCGGCTCGTGTGTATTTTGCCATTGCATATATTATTACCGCAGTGTACAGCTATATCATTGCCTATCCTTTTTCCAAGGTTTATCCCCAAAAAAGATGGCGTGACATAAGGCGTAGGATCTTTGATGTTATTTTATGTGTTGTTGGGGACTTCTTATTGCTTGCCTGTGCTAATATCGCGGGACTTGCAAAGGGTGGGGACATCATTTGGGCACTGCCTGTGGGGTGGCTGTGGATACTGCTTGCGGTCGGCGCGCACTTTGTCCTTTCATCCGGAAAGTCATTTTACGGCGCGTGGAAAGCGGCATTGGTGTACACTGTTGTGCCGCTGCTGATCAATATAATTAACTCATGAACAAATACGAAAATATACTGGTCGATACCGTCGGCCGGATAAAAGAAAGCTTTGGCGGCGAGGCTCTGCGTAACGGGAAGCGTTTGCAGGGGCTGTGCATGGATATGTCGCCGCAGCTTATGAACCAGCGCGAGTATAAGATGCTCGTCATTCTCATCAAGTGCGGCGGGAATGAGGCGCTTCTGGACGCGCTTAATGATACTCCTGCCGTGCAGGAGCAGACCGTCGCGCGCCTTACCCAGCGCATGGCGGATGAATACGTTATGGATGAGACTGCCGCGCGGCGCATATGCGCGCTGTATATGACCGCCGCCTCCGGCAGCAGCGCATACATAGACCGGCTGGATGCGGCGGGGGAAGCGAAGAGACAGCCCGCGCCGAAACCGGCTCCCGCACCTACGCCAAAATCAGCACCCGCGGTACCACCTACGCCGAAAACCGCGCCCTCTTCGACGCCGAAACCGGCTCCTGCACCGGCACCCACGCCAAAGCCCGCGCCTAAGCCTGCACCGGCTCCGGCAACCGAGCCGAAACCGCAGAAAACGCCGGGCGCGCCGCGGCTCAAGCTCAAGAAACGGCATCTGCGCTTCGTGCCAATGGCGATAGCCATGCTGGGCGGATATTTTGTGTTAGGGCCTGTGCTCGTCAATACCGACCCGGAGCTCATGATTTTCACCGCGGCAGACATAACGCGGTTGAAGGTGTTCTGCGCCGTGTATATACTCGCGGCCATATACTGCTATATAATTGCGTTCCCGTTTGACGAGCTGTTCCAATACCGCCGCGGCTGGTTTTGCAGAGTAAAAGCCGTGATCGGTGATTTGGTTGGCGATATATGGATGGCTCTCATGTCAATGCCTATGGGCGTAACGTTCACGCTCGTAGCTGGAGCCGCGGATGAAGTCTGGCATGTGGAGGGCGGCATATTGGTCTGGTTAAAAATTATCGGCCTTACGCTGTTGCTGGTATTTGCCATAGGCTTGATGCTGACTATCGGCCTTTCGGCGCACGCTTCCCCGAAAAAGGAGGAGGCAGAAATGCCGGAGTTTGCGGACTGGGTCAGAGAAGATGGTAATGCGGTAAAAGTGATGTACGCCGCTGCATGTGCGATGGTTTTGTGCGCTGTAGTAAGAGCGCTTATCGGAGTTTGAGCTCATGAACAAATATGAACAGGCGCTTGTGAGCGCCGTGAAACAGATAACGGAAATTGACGCCGCGAAGGCGGCGTCTGACGCGCGCTGGCTGAACGGTATGCTGCGCGATCTTGCGCCGCAGGTGATAGGCCAGCGGGAGCATAAGATGCTGACGGCGCTGCTGAACTGCAACGGCAACCGCATCCTTGCCGAGGCGGCGAAGAAA
>URPU01000127.1 GCA_900549865.1 uncultured Eubacteriales bacterium | reverse complement strand
TACTGCTTTCGCGTCTGCGGACGCGAAACTCTGCGAGGCTTTTTTGACATACTGACCGGCAGGGCCGCAGCCCTGCCGGTCGATTTTTGCTTATTTTACTCCTCTGCGGTGAAGTCGTCCTTGCCGACGCCGCACAGCTCACAGGCGAAATCTTCGGGGAGATCCTCCCACTTTACGCCCTTTTCCTCTTCGTCGTATACCCAGCCGCATACGTTGCAGACATATTTCATGCTCGTGACCTCCTCTTGTTTTTTATGCCGCGATCAGAAGTATCTCTTCAGCAGGCCAGCGAAAGCCTTGCCGTGACGGGCTTCGTCGCGCGCCATCTCGTGGATGGTGTCGTGCAGGGCGTCGAGGTTGTACTTCTTGCACAGCTTTGCAAGATCCGTCTTGCCGAGGGTCGCGCCGTTCTCGGCCTCGACGCGCATCTCAAGATTCTTCTTGGTGCTGTTCGTGACTATCTCGCCCAGAAGCTCTGCAAACTTTGCGGCGTGCTCCGCCTCCTCAAGGCCGGCCTTCTCCCAGTACAGGCCGATTTCGGGATAACCCTCGCGGTGCGCAACGCGCGCCATTGCAAGGTACATGCCGACCTCGGTGCACTCGCCCTGGAAGTTGGCTCTCAGGCCGTCGATGATCTCCTGGCGCACCTCTTCGGGCACATCCGCGCCGAACTGCTTGCCGACGCCGACGACATGCTCCGCCGCCCAGCTCATATCTTCCTTCTGCTCAACAAACTTCGAGCCGGGAACGTGGCACTGGGGGCAAAACTCGGGGGGATTCTCTCCCTCGTGAACGTAACCGCAAACCGGGCAAACCCATTTTTTCATAAGAAATTTCCTCCTGATAGTAAATGTTTTTTATTCGTTTCCATATATTATCGCGCAAGCGCAATAATCAAGAATTTATCCGCCGCCGCGGCAGCCGGCGCAGAGGCCGTGCAGCGTCAGCGTGTACCCCTCCGTGTGGCAGCCGAGGCGGGATTCGACCTCGCCGTACAGCCCGCTCACCACATCCGGCAGAAACACGTCCAGCACGCGGCGGCAGCCGCGGCAGACGAAGTGCGCGTGGGGCGTTGTGCGCGCGTCGTAGCGCTCCTGTCCGCCAACCTTGCCGACCGTGATTATCTGCCCCTCTTCCAGAAGCACCGTGAGATTGCGGTACACCGTGCCGAGGCTCAGCTCCGGTATCTCCGGCTTGAGGCGGGCGTAGATCATCTCCGCCGTGGGGTGGTCTGTGACGGAGCACAGATGGTCATATATGGCCTGACGCTTTCTGCTGTTGTTGCGTCTTGTTTCCATTTGCTGCTCCAAAATCAAAAATAATAACAATTCTTATTTCTGAATTTAATATACCACAGACCTTTCGATTTGTAAAGGGGTTTTTAAAGAAAATTTTTATTTTTTTATCCGCCCTGCTCCACCAGCGCCGTCAGCGCCACTGCGGCAGGCTGCGCGAACAGCCGCACGGCCGCCAGCGCCTCCTGAAGCGTGTTGCCGCTGCTGCCAACCTCCAGTATCATCGACCCCGGCGTGAGATGCTGATTATACCGCTGCGGCACGAGCTGGACGGGGCGCATCAGCGTGGGGTGCGCCGTGCTGACGGCCTGCTGCAAATACATCGCCAGGGCGAGATTGCCGCGCCATGCGCTGTGTGCAAGGCCGCTTTCGTCAGTGCCGATGAGGATCATGACCTGACTTGCGCACACGCCGTCCTCCTCCGCCATGGTCTTGTACACGGTGCCGTTCTCGCCCAGCGCGTCGCGGTGGACGTCTATGACCATGCGTATGCTGGGGTACTTCGTAAGCCAGTCCTCTATCGCCTGGCCGGAGCGCGTGTATGAGCCCGTGTAGCTGGGATAGTCGTATATCCCGCGGTCGTGTATGACGTTCAGCCCCGCGCCTTCAAAAATGGCGCACAGCTCGTCGCCGACGCGCACGATGTTGTACTGCGTGTCCTCTGTGCGGCTGTCGTCGCTCTCCTCGTATTTGTCCAGCCCCGCGGGGGTGTAGGCCTCGCTGGAGTGCGTGTGTATGACGAGTATCTGCGGCTGACCCGCGGGCAGGGTCAGACCCGGCCCGTTCAGCAGCAGCTCCCCAATGTCAGTTTTATAGCCCGTCTGGTTTTTTATCGCAAGCCCGCCCTCTATCGTCGTTTCGCGGATCTCTTTCTCCCCGCTGTCCGACACGGTCACGCTGAGGGCCGGGATGTCCGTTTCCACGGCAGGGGCGTCCTGCGCACAGGCCGCCGGGGCGGCTGCTGGCGATGCCTCCGCCATGGCCGCTCTCAGCTCCGCGCTCTCCGCGGCGGGCGGCGCGGTCTCTTCCGCATCCGGCGTACCGGCGCTGTCCTCTGCGCCGTCAAGCACGCTGACGTTTTTCATGCGCCCGTCCTCTATGCGCTGGCGCGTCAGCCTTTCCACGTATGCGTACATCGGCGAGGCCATGAATATATACATGCTCAGCACCATGGCAAGCGCCGCCGAAAAACGCCTTATGATCTGCAATCTGCGTCACCACCTGTCTCAAGTGCGCGCCGCGGCTTCCGCCCGCGGCGTTTACTCAAGGCTATGACGCGGCGCGCGCAAATATGCCCGCGCCCTTGCAAAATGCCGCCGCGCATGATAAACTTAGCGTGACCGCCGAAGGGCGGAAAACGCGAAAAAGAGGTACGGCATATGAAATATACATACAGGCCCAAGGGCGTGTGCTCACAGATGATGGAGCTGGATATAGACGACGATAAGGTCACGGGGCTCAAGGTCGTCGGCGGCTGCAGCGGCAACCTTCAGGGCATTGCGAAGTTGGTGGAGGGCATGGAGATAGACGAGGTCATCAAGCGGCTGGAGGGCATCCGCTGCGGCTTCAAATCCACCTCCTGCCCCGACCAGATAGCGAAGGCGCTGGAACAGTATAAGAGCGAGCTGTGAAGCGCCGCGCTTTAGGCCTTCTGTGCGCGCTGGCGCTGCTGTGCACGCTGGTGTGCCCCGCCGCCCTTGCCTCCGCCTCCGGCGCGGCCGCGGCGGAAGCGCGCGAGAGGCCCGGCCTTCCGGACGTGCATGTTTATCTGTGCTCGCTCCTTTCCGGGCGGGCGTACCGGCACGGCGACGCGGCGTACATGTCGCTTACGGACATTGGCGCGCTTTATAATATCGACGTGACCGTCTCCGTCACGGACGGCGGCTTCACCGCCTCCGCCCCCGCGCTTGAGGTGAGCGGTGAGAAGGACAGCGGCTACATAACTGCAAACTCCCGCTATCTCTACCTGCCCGACGGGTACATCGTCTGCGGCGGCGACGTTTATCTGCCGATGGACGCCATATGCCGCATATTCGGCATAAGCGCGAAGGTCACGGAAGAGCGCGTGGACATCAGCACCGCGCAGGCGCGCATCATCTCCGGCGGTGAGGATTATTATGAGACCCACTTCCCCGCCGACGAGCTTTACTGGCTGCCGCGCATCGCGTATGCCGAGGCGTTTGAGCAGCCGCTGGCCGGGCTGATGGGCGTGTGCGCGGTCGTTGAAAACCGCGTTGCGGACGAGGACTTCCCTGACACGGTGTTCGACGTGCTTTACGATGTGGAGCATACGGTGCAGTTCACGCCCGTGACGACCGGCTCCATGCGCAGCGTTCCGCCGGATATATACTTCATTGCGGCCTATCTCGTGCTGGAGGGCTACAATCCCGTGGGCGACAGCGTCTATTTTGTCAACCCCGCGAACAACGGCAACTACTGGTTCAGGGAGAACCTCACCTATGTCGCCACTATCGGCGGCCATGAGTTTTATAAGAAGTGACTGGATGATGATATGCTGGAAGAAATTCTGACCGGCGGCTTTGCCAAACTTGGCCTTGCCGCGGATGAGGAGGCCCTCGCGCGCTACAGGACGTATTATGAGCGCCTCAATGAAGTGAACAAGGTGATGAATCTGACCGCCATCTCCGGCGAGGAGGACACCGCCCGGCTGCACTTTCTCGACTGCGCGGCGCTTCTGACCGCGCTGGATCTGCGCGGAAAGCGCGTTATAGACGTCGGCACGGGCGCGGGCTTTCCCGGCCTTGCGGTGAAGGTTGCCTGCCCGGATATGGATCTGACGCTGCTGGACAGCCTTGACAAGCGCATCGGCTTTCTGCGCGAGACCTGCGCGGCGCTGGGCTTTGACGATGTGGCATGCATCCACGCCCGCGCGGAGGACGCCCCGGCAGAGCTGCGCGAGGGCTTCGACGCGGCGCTGTCGCGCGCCGTGGCGCGGCTGAATGTGCTGTGCGAGCTGTGCCTGCCTTTCGTAAAGACGGACGGCGTGTTCGCCGCAATGAAGGGACCCGACTGTGCGGAGGAGCTGCGCGAGGCAGAACGCGCCATTGCTCTTCTCGGCGGTGAGCTGGAGCGCTGCGTGAGCTATACCGTGCCGGGCACGGACGTGACGCACAGCGTCGTGCTCATCCGCAAGGTACGTCCGACGGGCGCGAAGTATCCGCGCCGCTGGGCGCAGATAAAAAAACAGCCCCTATGAGGGGCTGAAACTCTCGAAAAAGCGGCTTTGCCGCTTTTTCGAGAAAGCTTCGCTGCGTTCTGCGCCTCTGT
>URPU01000126.1 GCA_900549865.1 uncultured Eubacteriales bacterium | reverse complement strand
AATGGGCAGAACTATCTGCTTTCCGACAGGCAGCTTGCTGAACTGGCTTTCGTCAGTGATGCCGTTGAGCTTCATGATAAGATTCTTATAAGTGTAGTAATCTATACCATGAGCCTGGCAGATCTTCAGTACCGAGTCTCCGCTGGCAAGCGTAACGGTTGCGACCTGCGCGTCGGCGGCGGCGGAAACCGTGAACACCGAGCACAGCGACACAAGCATGACGACTGTCATCAGAAGACTTATGAGCCGCTTTTTCATAGAATTGCTCCCCCTAACCGACCCTTTCCGGGTCGAAATTTTTACTTGCTTTATCTGCCCCGGCGGCGCGTGCCGCACGGGTCAAAGTGGAATATCAAAGCTCCGCCCCGCCCCGAGTGGACGAACAGGCAGAAGTCTTTTACTTGGCTGCGGTCTGCCCCGCGGTGATGTTCACCACGCCGCTGACCGGGATGTAGAGCGCCTCGCCCGCCTTGAAGGCCGCAAGGTTGTCCTTGCCGTTGACGAGCTTGAGAAGCTCCTGATTGGTGTTGAAGTCCAGCCCGTAGCCCGTCGTGACGACGTTATAGACTGTCTCTCCAGATTTCATCGTGTGCTTCATCACCGTATAGCGCACATCCGCGCTGTTGTCGGCCACGGTGGTGGGAAGCAGAAGCTGCTTGCCGACGGCGATCTTGTTGAAGCCCGAGAGCTTGTTCAGCTCAAGTATCTGGTTGGTGTAGGTCTTGTAGCCTATCCCCCAGCCCTTGTAAATGCTGTTTATCGTGTCCCCGGACTGCACCGTATGCTCAACTATGTAATAGCCGATGCCGTCCCCGCTGAGAATGGCCGTCGCCATCCCCGGCGTCTTTGAGGCCGCCGTGCTGCCCGCCGTCTGCGAGTTGGAGGGCGTGATCGTCACGCTTGCCGAGCAGTTTGCCAGCGCCTTTGCCGCCGCGTCCGAAATGGGGACCGCGAAGTTCGAGCCTATCTTGATCTTGCTGAAATCGCTTTCACTGCTGACGCCGTTCAGGGCCATTATGAGGTTTTTATAGCTGTAATAGTCCACCCCATACTTTTTGCATATGCCGACGACCGTGTCCCCCTGCGCGACCGTCACGAAGGTGACCGTCGGCTCGGCATAGGCCGAGACCGTTATCGCGCAAACCAGAGAAACCATCATCACTGCCGTCAGCAAAAGGCTTATCATCTTTTTCTTCATTTTGGATCTCCTCATACCGGCTCTGCCGCCGTTTCTATGCCTCTTGCCTGTTCTGACGAATTCATTCTGGATATGTTCCCCATGATTCGGTTACAATATTACTATAAGTTCAAACAAATTGCAAGAGGTTATTTGCAAAAAGAATCGAAAAAATTACAAAAATATTTCGAGAAAATACGCTAGTTGGTTTACATAATATATTATTCGGCTTATTCGCCGTATCCCATGGGATTTTTTGACTGCCACGTCCATGTGTCGCGGCACATATCGTCAAGGCCGTACTGCGCCTTCCAGCCCAGAAGACGCGCGCTTTTATCCGGGCTTGCGTACACCGTCGCCACATCGCCGGGGCGGCGCGCGACGATCTCATAGGGTATCTTCTTCCCGGTGACGCGCTCGAACGCCTTCACCATGTCCAGCACGCTGTAGCCCATCCCCGTGCCGAGGTTGAACACGCTCTCCCCCCGGTGCTGCTGCATGTACTCTATCGCCGCGACGTGGCCGCGCGCCAGATCCACAACGTGGATGTAATCGCGCACGCCGGTGCCGTCCGGCGTGTCATAGTCGTCGCCGAACACACTGAGGTGGTCGCGGCGGCCGACGGCGACCTGCGAGATGAAGGGCATGAGATTGTTGGGGATGCCCTGCGGGTCCTCGCCGATAAGGCCGCTGGAGTGCGCGCCGATGGGGTTGAAGTAGCGCAGCAGCACGACGGACCAGTCGTCTATGGCCTTCGCGGAGTCGCGCAGGATCTGCTCGTTCATATACTTCGTCCAGCCGTAGGGGTTGGTGCACATGCCCGTGCGCGAGGTCTCCGCCAGCGGCATTTCGTTGCCCGCGGAGTAGACCGTGGCGGAGGAGGAGAACACGATGTTCTTCACGCCGTGGTCGCGCATGGCCTCGCAGAGAGTGACGGTTGAGAAAAGGTTGTTGTCGTAATACTCCAGCGGGAGGCGCACGGACTCGCCCACGGCCTTCAAGCCGGCGAAGTGTATGACGCAGTTTATGTCGTGCTTTTCAAATATCTCGTCCAGCACCTTTCTGTTGCGCACATCCTCGGCGTAAAAGTCCACATGCTTTCCGGTTATCTGCTCGACGCGCTCTATGGCCTTCGCCTTGGAATTGACGAGGTTGTCTATCACGACGACCTCCATCCCCTTGTTGAGAAGCTCCACACAGGTGTGGCTGCCTATGTATCCGGCACCGCCGGTGACAAGTATTTTCATTTTTCTTTTCCTCCCCTTTTCAGTCAAGCAGCGCCTCGGGATATATGCCCTCTGTGCGCATACGTTTCATTGCGTCCTTGAAGCTTTGCAGATCCTCCTTATACGTCACGCCGTACCACGTCTCATGGCAGTTCAGCACGCGCACGCTGCCCTCGCCGTCCTTTATGAGCGCGTTCGCCACGGACGGCAGGAAGTACTCGCACTTCATCGGGTTTTTCGGCACGTTTTCGTCCAGCCACGCGGGGAAACGCTTTATAAGCTCGTCCATCATCGAGTGTGAAAACGCCCAGCAGTTCATCGACACAGGAAGCTCCCCCGAAAGCGGAAGCCAGTTCTCCCCGTCCTCGGTATAAGCCGCATCACTGCCGCGCTTTTCAATGCGCGTGCGCTCCACCACATCCGTGAGGAAGCCGTCCTCCACCCGGCATATGCCGCGCGCGACGCTGCCGCTCTCCGTGACGGTCTTTTTAAGCTGATACGCCACCATGGCGTGCTCGTTCTCCGGCCTTTCGCCCGTCAGATAATCGTACAGCGCCGTGTACGCCGTCCTGCCGTAAAAATCGTCGGCATTTATCACGGCGAAGGGGCCGTCCACGGCCTGTGCCGCGCACAGCACGGCATGTCCCGTGCCCCACGGCTTCGTGCGCCCCTCCGGAACGGAATAGCCCTCCGGCAGGTTTTCTATCTGCTGATAGACATACCGCACGTCAAAGTACTTCTCCGCGCGGCGGCCGACGACGGCCTTGAAGTCCGCCTCTATCTCATGCTTTATAATAAACGCGACCCTGCGAAAACCGGCGCGGTAGGCGTCGAAAAGAGAAAAATCTATGATCGCGTGGCCGTGCTCGTCAACGGGGGTTATCTGCTTGAGGCCGCCGAAGCGGCTGCCCATGCCCGCGGCAAGTATTACGAGTGTAGGTTCCTGCATGGAAATTCACCTCATTTTTCTTTGTCCGGCGGAACACGGTGCTTTTCTTGAGACTGCGCGCCCGCAGGAAAAGTTCCGCCGTTTTTTGATTTGATAGTTTAATATTTGTTCATGGCCTCGCGGCAGTAGTAATTGAAAAGCCGCTCCCGCTCAAGGCTGGTCGGATCCATATGGCCGGGGTACACCTCAAAATCGCCCGGCAGGGCGCATATCTTTTTCAGCGACGCAAGCTCCTGCGCCATGTCGCCCCCGTCAAGGTCCGTGCGCCCGCAGCTTCCTTTGAAGAGCGTGTCGCCGGTGAAGAGGGCGTCGCCGCATTTCAGCGTCACGCCGCCCGGCGTGTGCCCCGGCGTCGCCATGACCTCAAAGCGCATCGAGGCCGCCTCTATCACGTCCCCGTCGTCATAGCTCTTCCCGTTTTCGGGAAGGGTGAAGCGCAGGTGCGCCGACGAATTCTCGCGCGCGTCGTCGCGGTGGTTCATGTACACGGTCGCGCCTGTCTCCTCCGCCACGGCGTTCACCGCGCCCGTGTGGTCAAAGTGGCCATGCGTGAGCATAACGGCCCTGCACTTGAGATGGTTATCCTCTATATAGTCGAGAATGGCGTTGCTCTCGTCGCCGGGGTCAATGACGACGCACTCCAGCGTCGCCTCGTTCGTCACGACGTAGCAGTTCGTCTCAAGCTGGCCGACGGGTATGGTTTTTATAAGCATGTCTCAAAGCTCCTTTGTGTCCAGAATTATCGTGATGGGGCCGTCGTTCACGGAGCTGACTAGCATCTCCGCGGCGAATATGCCTGTCTCCACCTTGAAGCCGCGCGCACGGCACAGCTCTATCACCTTTTCGTAAAGCGGTATCGCCGTCTCCGGCCGCGCCGCCTTTGAAAAGCCCGGCCGCCGCGAACGGCAGTCGGCAAACAGCGTGAACTGGCTGATTATCAGCAGCTCCGCCGCGCCCGCGTCCGTCGGGTTCAGGTTCATCTTCCCGTCGGCGTCGTCAAACACGCGCAGGCCGCATATCTTGTCGGCGATCTTCTCCGCCTCCCGCTCGCCGTCGTCGGCATGCACGCCGAGCAGCACCAGAAAGCCCTGTCCTATCTGTCCGTTTATTCTCCCCTCGATCTCAACTGAGGCCGAGCGCACACGGGTCACAACAGCACGCATAATGAATTCTTCCTTTTTTCCTTTTTGTTATTTATAATAGTACCCTCGGTTGACAAGGACACACACGGTTTTGACGGGCAGAAAAACGTCCATACGTCCTCAAA
>URPU01000125.1 GCA_900549865.1 uncultured Eubacteriales bacterium | reverse complement strand
TAATGCTTTCGCGTCTGCGGACGCGAAACTCTGCGAGGCTTTTTTTGACAAGCTGCCCCCGGCTGTGCCGGGGGCGAAGCACGCTTATGCCTGTTAAGATATTGTTGTAAATAAACGATTGTTGAATTATAATTGAATAATAGTTTACCGACGGCTGATAGGATGACACTGAATCAAAATGTACAGCGGAGGCAGCGTATGTTCAAGATACTGATAGCGGAGGATGACAGTGAGCTGAGGCAGCTTTTCAGCCACGTGCTTATAAAAAACGGGTATTCCGTGACCGGAGTGGACAACGGGCAGAAGGCGCTTGCCGCGATGGAGACGAGCTATTACGACCTTATCATTTCCGATATAATGATGCCCGTCATGGACGGGTACGAGCTTGTCAAGACCATACGCGCCGCGGGCAACAACACGCCGGTGCTGATGATAACCGCGCGCGACGCGTTTGACGACATGCGCGAGGGCTTTATCTCCGGCACGGATGATTATATGGTCAAGCCCATAAACGTCAATGAGCTGCTGCTGCGCGTCGGCGCGCTGCTGAGAAGGGCGCAGATAATAAACGAGCGCCGCCTTGTCGTCGGCGACACGGTGATGGAGTGCGACTCCCTCACGGTCACATCCGGCGGACAGAGCATGATACTGCCGCAGAAGGAGTTTATGCTGCTGTACAAGATGGCCTCGTACCCCGGCCGCATATTCACGCGCCAGCAGCTTATGGACGACATATGGGGCTATGAGTCGGAGACGAACACCCACACGGTGGACGTGCACATCGGCCGCCTGCGCGACCGCTTCAAGGACAACAGGGACTTCCGCATCGTCACCATGCGCGGTCTCGGCTATAAGGTGGAGAAAACATGAAAAGAAAAGACGGAAAGCTTATAGCGGGCTTCCAGTTCAAGTTCTCCTCCGCCGCGGCGCTGGGCGCGATAGTGACGGTGATGGCGTCGTTCGGCATGGTGTGGCTCCTCAACCACGAGTTCGACGTGTCGCTTGGCGTGCCGACGGGCGTGAGGATGCTCATCTTCGGCGTCGTTTTCGGCGTGGCGATCGCCGCGATACTCAACCACGCCTTTATAAAGCCGCTGACGGACCTCGCCGCCGCGATGCGCCGCGTCGCAGACGGGAACTTTGACACGCAGCTTGAATGCAAAAGCACCATAAGCGACATAAAGGAGGTCTACGCCAGCTTCAACCTCATGGTGAAGGCGCTGGGGGAGACGGAGACGTTGCAGACGGATTTCGTCTCCAACGTCTCGCACGAGTTCAAAACGCCGATAAACGCGATAGAGGGCTACGCCTCGCTTCTGCAGGACAGCGAGCTTCCGCGTGAGCAGCAGGCGCAGTACGTCGGCAAGATAATATTCAACACCAAGCGCCTTTCCGATCTTGTCGGCAACATCCTGCTTTTGAGCAAGGTCAACAACGAGAGCATACGCCCAAAGGCGAATACATACAGGCTCGACGAGCAGATACGCCAGTCCATCTTCGCGCTGGAGCGCAAGTGGACGGAGAAGAGCATAGACCTTGACATCGAGATGGACGAGGTGGAATACTGCGGGTATGAGGGCTTCATGATGCACGTGTGGACAAACCTCATCGACAATGCCATCAAGTTCGACTCCTACGGCGGCTCGATACGGCTGCGGCTGAAAAAGGACGGGGAGCGCGTGCGCTTCACCGTCAGCGACACCGGCCCCGGCATTGCACCAAAAGAGCAGAGCAGGATATTCACAAAGTTTTATCAGGTGGACAGCTCGCACAAGGAGGAGGGCAACGGCCTCGGCCTTGCGCTGGTGAAGCGGATAGTTACGTCCAGCGGCGGCAATATCTCCGTCGAGAGCGAGCCGGGCGCGGGCGCGACGTTCACGGTGGAGCTTCCGCTGTCCGTGAAGGACACGCCGTTCGGAAAACCGGACGCGGAAGAGGAAAACGTATAAGCAGCAGGAGAGACAAAATGAAGATAAGCATATTCGGCGACTCCATCCTTGAGGGGGTGCGCCTTGAAAACGGAAAATACACGCGCGGGCACGCGCTGATGAGCTGCTTTGAGGCGGAGCACGGCGTGACGCTGGACAACAAAAGCAAGTTCGGCTCCACGATAGACAAGGGGCTTGTCAGGCTGCGGCGTGCGGCGGAGGGCGGAAGCCTCGGAAGCTACACCGTGCTGGAATTCGGCGGCAACGACAGCGCCTATCGCTGGGATGAGGTCGCGGCACGGCCGGAGGATGAGCACGTCTGCGCCACGCCGCCGGAGAAGTTCAGAGAGATATACAGGGAAATGATAGACCTTGTCTATAAAAACGGGAGCTGGCCCATCGTGTGCACGCTGCCGCCGATAAGCTCGCGGCTGTATCTGGATCACGTGACCCGCGGCGGGATAGACAAGGCGGCCATACTGCGCTGGCTGGGCGATATCGAGGCGATATCCCGCTGGCAGGAGGGCTACAGCCGCATGGCGGCGGAGCTGGCGAAGGACAGGGGCTGCCTGCTGCTTGACCTGCGCGCCCCGTTCCCGCCGTATGGGGAGGAGCTTGAGACCTGCCTGTGCGCCGACGGCATCCATCCCAACCTCGCCGGCCAGCAGCTTATATACAAACAGGCGTCGAAGGAGTGGCCGGAGATAATGGCCGGGCGGAACGGAACGGAAAAATGAAGAGCAATAACAAACGCGGCTATATCGTCAGCCTCTGCTTTCTCGTACTGCTGCTGGGCGTGACGTTTATCGTGTTCCGGGACAAGCTGCCGGATATAATGAACGCCGTGGCGCAGATCCCGGCGGCCACGGTGGCCGTGATACTGGGCTGCGGGCTGGCGTATCAGCTTATAGACTCGCTGATGTGCCTTATACTTGTGCGAAGCCGGATGCCGTCGCTGACCTACCTACAGGCATTTGAGCTGACCATGTGCGGCGTGTTCGGCCTTGTGTGCAGCAACAGCATAATAACCGTGCCCATGCAGAGCGTGTATCTCTATTCAAAGTCGCTGGACGTGGGGCACACCGTCGGGCTTATGACGGTGAAGTACATCCTGCACAAGGCGACGGTGTTTACCTTCGCGCTGGCGATGCTGCTTTTGAACATGCAGTGGCTGCGCGCAAGCGTGCCGGGTGTGATGAAATACCTGCTGCCGGGCTTTGCGGTGTGCTTTCTGATAATCACGCTGCTGGTGCTGCTGTGTACGTGGGAGTGGCTGAAAAAGCTGATGCTGCGCATCATAGATAAGCTTCCCGACAATGGGAAGCTGGGCGAGAAGAAGGCCGGCTGGCGGGAGAGCATAAACCTCATGTACACCGAGATGCAGAATCTTCTCAGCCAGAAGTGGCGCATCGCCGCGGCGCTGGCGCTGAACATCGTCAAATTCACCGTCGTATACTCCATCCCGCTTCTGGCACTGCGCGCGCTGGGCTGCGTGGAGCTGAGCTTTATCCACTCGCTGGCGCTGGGGTCGCTGGTGTGGCTGATAGCGGGCGTGCTGCCGAGCGTGTCTGGCCTCGGACCGACGGATCTTGCCTTCGCGCTGCTGTACGGCGCGTTCGCAGGGGAGAACACCGTCAGCGCGGCGCTGGTGCTGTACAGGGCGGCGACGTATTTCACGCCCTTTGTCGTCAGCCTGCCGACGGTGCTTATAGGGCAGCGGCGCGTCAGGCGCGCGCTCGCGGAGAAAGACGAAAACAAAACGGAATAACTGAACAGGAGAAAGAGAGAAATGAGCGGGTTTTATCAGACTGCGTGGGTTATATTCATCTATTCGTTCCTCGGCTGGTGCGCGGAGGTCGTGTTCGCGGCCTGCCGCCGCGGGATATTTGTCAACCGCGGCTTCCTCAACGGGCCGGTGTGCCCGATATACGGCTTCGGCGTGGCGCTGGTGCTGTGGCTGCTGGAGCCGGTGAAGGACAGCTTCCCGCTGCTGTTTCTGGGCAGCATGGTGCTGACGTCGGCGCTGGAGTTCATCATCGGCTTTATAATGGAGAGCTTTTTCCACGACAAATGGTGGGATTACTCCAACAACCCCTTCAACATCAAGGGCTATATATGCCTTGAGTTCTCCATCATATGGGGGCTTGCCTGCGTGCTGGTGGTGGATGTGATACACCCGATGATCCGGAAGCTTGTTGACCTCATCCCGGTAAAGGCCGGGTGGTGGCTTATCGGCATATTCGCCGTGATAATGGCGGCGGACGCGCTTATAACGCTGATAGAGCTTCTGAAGCTGCCCAAGCGCTTCAAGGCGCTGGAGGAGGTAGAGCGCATGATGACGGCCGTGTCAGACACTGTGGGCGAAAAGGTGCTGTACGAGGGCTATGAGAACGTCAAGGAGCAGCGCGAAGCCTTTGAGGAGCGCCATCCGGAGCTGCACGAGAAGAGCCAGGAGGCCATAAAGGATGTGTTGGAGAAGCGCAGCGAGATAAACACGGAGCTGAAGGAGCGCGAGGACGCGCGCCAGGCGCGCATGGCGGAACGCCGCGCAGAGCTGGAGCAGCGCGTAAGCGCGGCGCTGGGCCGCAACATCATTCACGAGCGTATTGCCCGCGCGTACCCGCATCTTGCCGAGGGCGAGCATAACGGCAGCCACTTCCGCACGCTGCTTGAGCGCGCTGACAAGCGCAGGAAAGAGAAAAAGGACAAGAACGCTTAAAAATACACAGCAAACCGCACCGGTAAAAACCGGTGCGGTTATGCTGCTTGTCAAAAAAGGCCTCGCAGAGTTTCGCGTCCGCAGACGCGAAAGCAATATTATACGTTTTCTGCCGCGACATGTGCGTGGCGGAAAACACTTTGCGCGGAGT
>URPU01000124.1 GCA_900549865.1 uncultured Eubacteriales bacterium | reverse complement strand
CTTGCATGTGTTAGGCACGCCGCCAGCGTTCATCCTGAGCCAGGATCAAACTCTCAATAAATTGTATCTCAACTGCTCTCGCAGTTAAAATCTAATTCTTGATTGCTTTCTCAGCTCTCAAAAGAAATTAATGATTAAAGTCATTTCTGACTTGAACCCTTTTCTGGTGCTTATTTAGCATAAGCTTTTCTTACATTGTTCAATTTTCAAGGTACATCTTCAACCGCTGTGCCCCTCGGCGACAGCTTGTTTACTATAGCACAGGGATTCGATGTTGTCAAGCTTTTTTTCAATCTTTTTTGAGATTTTTTTGCCTGCCCGCTCGCCTCAGGCGAGAACCGGATTCCTCAGTGCTTGGATAATATAGCACCGCAGCGCCCAATTTGTCAACACTTTTTTGCCAAAAATCTAAACCTTTTTTACTTCTCTAAATATTGTGGTCTATGCGGTACGTCGGGTACAAAATACAAGGCGGCGGCCGCGGAAGCATACACGTCTCCGCGGCCGCCGCGCCGGTTCAGCCGATGCGCTCGCCGTATTTGCCTATATAGGGCAGAGGCTCCCTCTTTCCCGTGACGGCGTTGCTGATGCCTTTGAACACGCAGTACAGCCGGAAAAGGCCGAACACCCAGCCGATGACCGGGATGGCGCTGAGGACATCACTCAAAACGCCGTATATCAGCAGCACCAGACCCTGCCGCGCGTGATACATCGCGTAATCGTCGCCTCGGCGCAGGAAGTACGGCAGAAGGAACAGCACGCTTATATATGAAAGCGCGGCAAACAGGCGGCTTTCATCCCGGCCCGACGCGCTCTGCGTCTCCGCCGGGGCGGAATACGTGCCGTTCTCATTCGCATCGCGGCGGTACTGTGCCTCGCTGCGCTGCCTTTCGGCGCGGCGCGCGCTCTCCTGCTCGGCCCATATGCGGCTCTGCTCCTGCTGCTTTTTGCGCCGCTCCTCAAGCTCGCGGCGCATCTCCTCAGAGCTGAAGGAATAATATTTGCCCGTATCCCTGCGCACCTCGCGCCCGGCTGCGGCCGATGACGGCTGCGCCGCCCTTTTCTGCTCCTCCGCCTCATCGAAGCCGCAGGCAAGGCACTTCGTCTGTCCGTCCGGTATATACGCGCCGCACTTGTTGCAGTAAGCCATAATTTCCTCCCAAAGCATAACGTCAGTTATAATAATACATTATACTCCGGGGCACGGCGTATTTCAACCTTTTTTACGAGCAGAACATATGCTTGCCTATCGTCAGTATCACCGGGCGCGACCATATCCACGAGCTTGTGGCCGTGGACGGATTGAAATAGTATATCGCGCCGCTGCTCGGATCCCAGCCGTTAAGCGCATCCTGTGCGGCGCGGTAGGCGCTTTCCGCAACGGGCTCGTCGAACTGGCCGTCGTCAAGGCAGGAAAACGCGCCCGACTGGTAGATCACGCCGGAGATGGAATTGGGGAAGGAGGCGTGCTCAACGCGGTTGAGCACCACGGCCCCCACGGCGACCTGCCCTTCATACGGCTCTCCCCGCGCCTCGGCGGATATCAGCCGCGCCAGAAGGTCAACGTCGCCCTCCCCGCTGCCTGAGCTTCCGCCATCCCCGCCGCCGGAAGCAGAGCCGCCGCCAGTCGGCAGGCCAAGCGCCGCGAGGGTTTCGCTTCCTGCCTGTCCGTCGGCCGTAAGCCCGTTCGACTGCTGAAAGTACTTCACGGCCTTCTCCGTCGCACTGCCGTAGGTCCCGTCCACCGCGCCGGTATAGTAGCCCCACGCCTTCAGCCTCGTCTGTATCTCCGTCACCGTCGCCCCGGTCGAGCCTTTTTTGTAAAGGTCGGCGGCGGCATACTGGCTCCACGCGGCAAAAAAGACGTTCAGCGCCACTATCGCCGCGACCGTGAGCACCGTTTTCTTCGCTGCTGCACTCATAATGAAACACCCCCACATACTTTTGGATAGTTTGTGGGGGTGCGGCGGATTTTATTCTGTTATACCGGCACGATTTCAGTCGTTGCTTCTGGACTTTATCTGCGCGGTGATCTTCGCAACGAATTCATCCACGGGCATTGCGCCGAGATCGACGCCGCCGCGCGTGCGCACGGCAACGGTGCCCGCTTCCTTCTCCTTGTCGCCGACGACCAGCATGTACGGCAGCTTCTGCATCTGCGCCTCGCGGATCTTATAGCCGATCTTCTCATTGCGCAGGTCGGTCTCCACGCGCACACCGGCGGCGGAGAGCTTTTCCTTCAGCTCCGTCGCGTAGTCGTTGACGCGGTCGGTGATGGGCATTATCATCGCCTGCACCGGAGACAGCCACACGGGGAATGCGCCGGCGTAATGCTCGGTTATGATGCCGATGAAGCGCTCTATCGAGCCGAACACGACGCGGTGGATCATGACGGGGCAGTGCTTCTCGCTGTCCGCGCCGGTGTACACAAGACCGAAGCGGCCTGGAAGCTGGTAGTCGAGCTGGATGGTGCCGCACTGCCATGTACGGCCGAGGGAGTCCTGAATGTGGAAGTCGAGCTTCGGGCCGTAGAACGCACCGTCGCCGGGGTTGACCTCATAGCTCTTGCCGATGCTGTTGATGGCGTCGGCGAGGGCGGCGGTGGCGATGTCCCAGTCCTCCACGGAGCCGATATGGTCATCCGGCATGGTGGACAGCTCTATCTTATACGGCAGGCCGAAGAGAGAGTAGACCTCGTCGAAAAGCTGCGCGATGCGCACGACCTCGTCCTTTATCTGCTCCTTCGCCAGAAGGATGTGCGCGTCGTCCTGCGTGAAGCAGCGCACGCGGAACATGCCGTGCAGCGCGCCGGAGAGCTCATGCCGGTGCACGAGGCCCAGCTCGCCGTAGCGCAGGGGCAGCTCCTTATAGGAGTGCGGCGAAAGCTCGTACACAAGGATGCTGCCGGGGCAGTTCATGGGCTTTATCGCAAAATCCTCGCCGTCGATGACGGTGGTGTACATGTTGTCCTTATAGTGATCCCAGTGGCCGGAGGTCTCCCAAAGGGTGCGGCGCATGATCTGGGGAGTGGATATCTCCATGTACTCCCACTTCTTATGCACCTCGCGCCAGTAGTCGATCAGCGTATTTTTCAGCACCATGCCCTTGGGCAGATAGAACGGGAAGCCGGGGGCCTCGTCGCGGAAGGCGAAGAGGTCGAGCTCACGGCCGAGACGGCGGTGGTCGCGGCGCTTCGCCTCCTCAATGCGTGCCAGATACTCGTCAAGCTCCTCCTTCTTGGGGAAGGCCACGCCGTAAATGCGCTGGAGCGTCTGGCGGCTGCTGTCGCCGCGCCAGTACGCGCTGTTGCAGGCGGTGAGCTTGATGGCGTTGCCCTTTATCCTGCCGGTGGAGTCGAGGTGCGGCCCGGCGCAGAGGTCGGTGAACTCGCCCTGCTTGTAGAAGCTGATGACGGCATCCTCGGGCAGGTCGTTTATAAGCTCGACCTTATACGGCTCCTCCTTCTCCTCCATGAGGCGCAGCGCCTCCTCGCGCGGGAGCTCAAACCGCTCGAGCTTGAGCTTTTCCTTGCATATCTTGCGCATCTCCGCCTCGATCTTCTCCATTATCTCGGGCGTGAAGGGGAAAGGCGAATCCATGTCGTAGTAAAAGCCGTTCTCTATCGCCGGGCCGATGGCCAGCTTCACCTCGGGGTAGAGGCGCTTGACCGCCTGCGCCAGCACGTGGGAGCAGGTGTGCCAATAGGTATGGCGGTATTCGGGATTATCAAAGCTGACCTTGTTTTCCGTTTTCTCTTCCATTTTTATATCCTCCGTCTTAGTATTGCCTGTATGCCGGGCAAAAATCACGGCGCGCCGCGAAATCAAAAACACCCCCGGCGCACAGAGTGCGCCAAGGGTGCGAATAAGCACGGTTCCACCTTGATTTTTAACTCGTGACGCCGTAACGCGCGCCGTGCGGGAGGGAATTTCCGCCCTCCGGCTCAGGAGCGGTGGCACTGGAGCGCACGCCGGGGCAGCTTGCAGCCTGCGGCTCCCCTCTCTGTGCGGCATATCGGTCCGGCCTTCTCCGTCTCAGCCTTTATCACTGCGTATCATAACACCGCCGCGCCGCCCTGTCAAGTGAGCGCGGCGCTGAATTTCAGGCCGTTTCGGTTTCGGACGCGCGGGATCTCGCGGCAAGGCGCTGCGCGGCCTTGACAAGCTCCACTATCGGGATGACGAACGCGCCGATGAGTATCGCCGCGGCGTATTCGCGGAAGCTGACGCCGGTGAAGTCGAACGCGGCGGCGAGGGCGGGCACCTCGCACACGACGGTCGTCGCGGCAAGCGACGCGGCCGCGGATATCAAAAGCGCCATATTCGACGACGGCAGGGCGAATATGCTGCCGCGCTGTGAGCGCATGTTGAACGAGTGGAATATCTCCGCCATGGACATGGTGAGGAAGGCCATGGTCGTGCCGTGGGCGCTGTCCGTCAGCATCCACGTGCCCGTCTCCATGAAGTGACCCACGAAGTACGAAAGCAGCACCAGCCCCGACACGACAAGTCCCTGATATATGACGTCCACACCCATGCCCCCGGCAAATATTCCGGCCTTCGCGTCTCTGGGCCGGCGCTTCATTATGTTCGGCTCCGCCTTCTCCATGCCGAGGGCAAGCGCCGGGAAGCAGTCCGTCACGAGGTTTATCCACAGCAGGTGCACCGGCTGCAAAATGGTGAAGCCCATCAGCGTGGCGGCAAAGATGCTTATCACCTCGCTCATATTGGAGCCGAGCAGGAACTGGATGCACTTGCGGATGTTGTCGTATATCCGCCGCCCCTCTTCGACGGCGGCGACGATGGTGGCAAAGTTGTCGTCGGCAAGCACCATGTCCGCCGCGCTCTTGGTCACGTCCGTTCCCGTGATGCCCATGCCGACGCCTATATCCGCGGATTTTATGCTGGGCGCGTCGTTGACGCCGTCGCCCGTCATCGCGGTGACGTAGCCCGCCGCGCGCCACGCGTTGACGATGCGGGTCTTGTGCTCGG
>URPU01000123.1 GCA_900549865.1 uncultured Eubacteriales bacterium | reverse complement strand
CCGGGGTGAGGTTTTCAACATGGTAAAGGCCGACAGCGCCGTTGGAGGCCGTCGCCGCGCCGAAGTCCTTGAGATAGGCGCGGTTCTCGTCGTTCAGCTCGGGTCCGAGCCAGCGGTCAAGCCCCTTTATATACGGCACCTGCTCCATGACCTTCATGCCGACGGCGGAGCCGAGAAGCTGCGCGTCCGGCCGGTGCTCACACCGGACCTCGACGACCCACGTGGCCATGCGCCCCTCGTCCGTCAGAAGGCCGAATTCCGGCACGAACCCGGCGATGGAACCCATAAGCTCGATAATGCCGGAGTTGCGGTTGCAGCGCGCGCCGAGCACGGAATTGGCGTACACCACGGCGGAGCTTTCCGCCCAGCTCAGCACCTCGCCGCGCGCGGGCGTGTTGCCGACCTGCTCAAGATAGCAGGTGCAGGTATAATCGTCGCCGCCGGTCAGGCCGAGCTTTTCAAGCTGGCGCTCCAGCTCCGCCTGACGGCTGTACATGAACTTCTTGAACACAAGCTTTTCTATCGGGCCTGCGGGCACGGCGGGATCCATGGGGCGCGGGTCCGCCGTGAACTTCTGCCCCGCCGTGAGCCCGGCGCTGATGAGCTTATCATAAAGCTCATACACGGGCTTCATTATGCCGAGGCCGAAGGAGATGACCGTATGGCCGTAACGGCTCGTGACGGGCACCATGCGCGCGGCGTTGAAGGTCTCGCCGTACATCACAAGCGTCTCAACGACCTTTGCCATGACTTCGCCCTGCGCGCCGTCGAGCAGCGCCTGCTGCTGGGGTGTCAGCTTCATGATCCGCCCTCCTTTATTTAAGCGTGCAGTTTGGAACCTCCAGCACTATGTCGGACATCGCAAAGCTGGAGCAGGGATGGATATAGCCGAACTCGACATCCGCCATGCGGCGGCCGTCGGTCTTTTCCGGAACATACACCCGGCCGGACAGCAGCTTTGACCGGCACCAGCCGCACTCGCCGCTGCGGCAGCGCGAGGGCGCGGCGATACCGGCACGCTCAGCCGCGACAAGAAGCGGCTCATCCGCGGAGGCGGTGGTATCATACTCCTCGCCGCACTGGACGACTGTGAGCTTGAAGGTCCTGCCGCGGATCTCCGCGGGGTAGTCGGGCTGGTTCCACGGATCCTTTATCATGCCGAAAAGCTCACGGCGCACGAACTTGCGCCGCAGGCCGAGCTTGGCGATCTCCGCGTCGAGGAAGTTGTACATGGCCTGCGGGCCGCACATGAATATGCTGTATTCCTCGCCGCCGTATTTTTTGATAAGCTCCGCGGTAATGAAGCCGTGCTCATAGCCGGGCTTCTCCTCGTCGGAGAGGACGTGCACGACATGCACGCGGCTGCACGCGGCGCATACCTCGTCCAGCTCCTTCTTGTAAACGATGCTCTCCTCCGTGCGTGAGCCGAAAAGTATCGTCAGGTCGAAATCCTCCAGCCCGTCGCGCAGGGCGTAGGCCATGCCCATGAACGGCGTTATGCCGCTGCCGCCCGCCAGCGCCACGACCTTCTTCGCGTCGCGCAGGCGCTCATAGTAAAGATGCCCCTGCGGGCCGGAGATGGTGACCTTCTGGCCAACCTGCCAGTTGTCCTGTATCCACGGGGAGACGAAGCCGGCGTCGTCGCGCTTGACGGTGATGTTGTACTCGCCGCGCTTTGCCCAAGCGGGGCTGCCGCAGAGAGAGTATGAGCGCGTCGTGATTGTATTGCCGATGGGAACGGAAACGCTGATATACTGCCCCGCGCGGTAGGGCGCAAGGGGAGAGCCGTCCTCCGTTTTCAGGACTATCGTCTTTGCATCGGGGCCGTTCTGCCGGATCTCGGCGACGGTGACGTGCTGAGTTTCGGGGTGGCGGAGCTTTGCCTTCTCGTTCGTTGTCAGCGTCTTGGGCAGGGGCGTTGCGGGTGCGGCCTGTATGGCGGCCTCGCGCACCTTGGGCATGTTCTTGAATTTCAGCATGTCCAGCGCGCCGATGATGCTTACTTTATAATTGAGTTTGTCTGCCATGTCGTCAAGCCTCCTCTGCTTTCATTTCGGCAAGGGTCTTTTTCGCCAGCGTATCGCCGCTGAAAATGGCGGAGTTGTAGCCGTCGCCGCGGATGGAGGCCGCGCCGACGAATTTCAGCCCCTTGACGGGGAACTCCGTGCCCATCATCATCATGCGCGGCATCATGCTGTCCCAGTCCTTCAGCTCGAAGCCGTAGGCCGCGCCCTGCGGAACGTTGACATAGTTGCACATCGTCCACGGCGTTGCGATCTCTATCTCCTCTATATACGGCGTGACGGTGATGCCGGTGCGCTGCTCAAAAAGGCCGATGAGCTTTTCTGCGAAATCCGTCTTTGTCCGGACGTAGTCGTCCTGCTCAACATTGGCCCAGTCGTCGTCCATGAAGGTGCTGGTCAGGGATATGACGCAGGTGCCCTCGGGCGAGAAGCCGGGGTTGACGACGTTGTAGCATACCATGACCTGATTGCAGTTCGTCGCCAGCGTCCTTCCGGACTCGTACTCCTTCGCGGTATCTGCCGAGGTGGGGATGAAGATGGTGTAATCGTGTATGCCGAGCTCCTCCGCGGACTTGTCAAGCCCGAGGTAGACGACGAACATGCGCGCCGAATACGTGCGCGCGTTGCCGAGCTTCACCATGCGCTCCGGCACGACGTCGCTCGGGCACATCGTGGCGTAGACCATGTTCTGGTTCATGTTGCAGAGGATGTGCTTCGTCTCGACCTCGCCGCAGGTCGTCTTTACGCCGCGCACGGCCTTGTTCTCGTCAAAAAGTATCTCTGTGGCGGTGCAGTTCATCCACACCTCGCCGCCCATGCGGCGGAAGCATTCGAGAAGGCCGGTGGTCAGCTCGTTGCTGGTCTTGTCGGGAATCCATGCGCCGTGGTTGACGTACAGCCACAGCATGTTCACGTATTGCAGGAAGGAAAGGTGGTCGGTGTCCACGCCGAGATAACCCCAGTAGGTGCTCATGATATCCTGCGCGAGCTTGGGCATCTTCATCGCCTTGAACACGCGGTTGACGCTGTAGCTTCCCAGCCGCAGGAAGTTGGGGAAGTGCTCCTGCATGTACTTGGGGTCGGTCTTTCCCGCAACGCTGAGCGAGTAGTCGCCCGCGGCGTGGAACTCCGTGCCGAGGTCGAAAAGGGCCTGGACCGATTTGCGGCAGCCAGGGACGAGGCGCTCCATCTCATTAACGTATTCCTTGACCGTGCAGGGAAGCGTGGCGTCGATGTGCGTCTTGCCGTCGGAGGCGGTGGTGATGACGCGGAAGTTGTCCGGCACCATGTGCCACGGGATGTCGAGGCCGAACTCCTCGCAGGTCCTGCGGCAGCCGCCGGGATTCTCCTTCGTGCCCCACTCGCATATCTCGTGCAGCGCCGTTTCAAATTCAAAGCGCCCTCTGCGGAAGCTGGAAGCGCAGCCGCCGGGCAGATTGTGCCGCTCTATCAGCAGCGTCTTTTTCCCGCCCTTAGCCATCCGGCAGGCCGCGGCAAGGCCGCCGTTGCCCGCGCCGATGACTACGGCATCATATTTTCGCATAGTCTTATCCTCCTTATTTGTTGTCATGTTTACATGTCCGGCGTGGTATTACCACGCACTGTCTGATTAGCATTATATGATATGTCAGAAAATAGTCAAGCTTTGAAGCGACGATTCAGCGATTCACGCAAAATCCAAGCTTGACTTTTGAGCATATCGCAAGTAAAATCAAAATAATAACACGTGGAACGACCACGTGCATTCAAACGGGAGGCAGCTATGGGCTACAGCAAGATAACGGCGCTGTCGATGACGGATCTCTTCGCGCAGCAGATAGAGAACATGATACTCTCCGGCGAGCTTGCCATCGGGGAGCAGCTTCCCCCGGCGCGGGAGCTTGCGGTGAAGATGGGCGTGTCGCGCACGGTCGTGACGGCGGGGCTGGTGGAGCTTGATAAGCTGGGCTTTGTGGAGATAAAGCCGCGGCAGGGCGTGTACGTGTGCGACTATCGCCGCCGCGGCACGATGGAGACGCTTGTGGCCATAATGCGCTATAACGGCGGCGCGCTGAGAAAGAACGAGGTGCGCTCCCTTCTGGAAACGCGCGACGCGATGGAGAGCATGTGCATGCGCCTTGTGGTGGAGCGCGCGGACACCGCGGCGCTGGAGGCGCTTGCGCCCATCCTTGAAAGCATACGCGCCTCGCGCGACAATGATGAGGCGGCGGAGAACATTTTTCTCTTCCACCACGAGCTGGCGGTGCTATCGGGAAACGTGCTTATGCCGCTGCTGTACCATTCCTTCCGCCCGCAGAGCATATACCTCTGGTCGATAGACTGCAAGAAGAGCGGCGTGCAGCATATGTACGAGACCAAGCTGCGGCTGTACACGGCGCTGCTGAACGCGGACGCGGAAACGGCCGTGAGCCTGACGCACGAATGCATCCTGCGCGCCATCGGCGAGCTGCCGCTCTACGGCGCGTGAGGGGCGCGGCGGAAGTTCAGAAGATATTCACACATGGGCGGGAACTTTTCCGCGCGTGGGGCTGTCTATTGGGCAGAGCGGCCGGATAACGGGCCGCTGCGAAAGGACCTGAACACCATGAAAAGAAAAGTTATCGCGCTTATACTCTGCCTCATTTCAGTGCTGGCGCTTGCCGCCTGCGGCAGCTCGGCGGCGCAGGAAGATAAGGAAGAGCTCGTCGGCGCGGACCCCTCGACGTGGGGGCCGGAGGAGCATACGGCGCTTGCGGACGCAGAGGCGGCCGCGGGCATTGAGATGGGCATACCTGATGCCATCGGCGAGTACAGCCCGACGGCGTTCCTCACGTGGTATGAGCGCGCGTATATCGACGCGGTGTATACCGACGGCGAGGGGAACATCGCCGCGCACGTGCGTAAGGCGGCGGGGGATGAGGATATCTCCGGCGATTATAATGATTACAGCGAGACCTCCGCGCAGGAGATAGGCGGGCATTCCGTCACCGTGAAGGGCGAGGGCGGGAAGATAATGACCGCCGTATGGGCGGACGGCGGATATTCCTTCTCCGTCAGCGTTGACGGCGGCCTGACCGCGGACGAGCTTGCCGGCCTCATCGCCGAGGTGAAATAAGGTGAAATTAAACGCGGCGGGCTGTCCGAGTGGAACAGCCCGCCGCAAACAGCTTGTCAAAAAAGCCTCGCAGAGTTTCGCGTCCGCAGACGCGAAAGCAGTAT
>URPU01000122.1 GCA_900549865.1 uncultured Eubacteriales bacterium | reverse complement strand
ATGGGCTGTTATTGTTTTATTTGCTTGAAGCTGCTTCTCTCCCCTGCCGCGGAGCCTTGAAAATATCGTGAAAATAAAAAAGCAGAGATTTTCCAATGGATAACCGGAGGATCTCTGCTTGAAGCATATTCATTATATTCCATTAACAGTCTTTACCGCAAAACCCGGCCTTGCTGAGTGTTTCTATATATGTTCCTCTATTGGAAGCACTTCGGACGACAAAAATCCATCAAAGATAGCAAGACTGTGCGTTTCTATCGGAATAGTCGAACTGGACAGGGTCTTATTAACAAAATCATTGAAATCTTCAGCTGATGTCATGTTCATAACAGTTCCGAAATATGCTGCCTGAACTGAATATGTGACCGCATGGTCAACCAGTGCGGCAGAGTATTTCTTATATATATTCCGACTTATATAATGTCTGTATTTCCGGGATTCATACTCAACGAAAAAATCAAAGAAGTTGTTCTGCCCCAAGTACTCCATTATTTTGCTGAACGCATTGTAATTGTTATTTATCAATTCAAGATACTTGTGATAGTATAAATGCCGTTGATGCAGCAACCGGGAAGGTAATTCCGGGCAATCGCGTTGTCGTTGCCGGTGGTGGTCTTACCGGCTGTGAGATAGCGGTCGACTACGCCATGATGGGTAAGGATGTCTCTCTTGTTGAATACACGGACAAACTTATGAGCGTTGGTTTACCTACATTTCTCAGCAATGTCGTATACACGAATTACATGCTCAAAAAATATGGCGTAAAGGTCTACACCGGTCATAAAGTGGAATGTGTGACAGGCAACGGCGTTATAATAACAAAAGTCGCAACAGGAGAACAGATAGTGCTTCCCGCTGACGACACTGTTATGGCAATAGGACTTGCGCCGAATGCATCATGCAAAAATGAGCTGTTGGGCAATGGTTTTGAAGTATATGAAGTCGGCGACGGCGTTGAAGTCGGAAATATTGCAACAAGCCTTGCGGACATTCCCGCGGATGAATACGTCATCGCAACAGGCGCAAAGCCGCGCGCCCTGCCCATCCCGGCTGGGATAAGACGATAAACGCGGCGGATTACCTGCTGTCCGGCTGCGAAACGGGCGACCGCGTCGCCATCATCGGCGGCGGCATCACCGGCCGCGAGGTCGCGTATGAGCTTGCGCTGAAAGGCAAGCATCCGTTCATCATTGAGGTCATGGATGACTTGATGAAGACGCCGATGGTTCCCGCTGCGAACTCCGTCCTCCTGCGTGATCTGCTCAAGTTCCACAATGTGCCCGTGTATCTTGAGTCGAAGACCACAGAGATAAAGGACGGCAGCATCACGGTCCTCACGGGCGGAAAGAGCGTTGATATTCCCTGCGATACAGTCGTCGTCTCCGTCGGGTACAGCGCCGGAACTCCGCTGGCAGACGCGAAGAAGCATCCCAAGAACGTCCACATTCTCGGCGACGCGGATCACGTTGCGAATCTGAAGAACGCCATCTGGTCAGCAAATGACCTCGTTCTGAAGCTGTGAGACTGCGTATATATGTATAAGTAATTCACCGCCCTGCGCACTGCAAGGCGGTGAAATTTTCGTTGCTTGATTCGGCTGCAAAGGCGTTTATGCATTTCTATTGTCGTTCCACCGAGGGGCAACATCTCAAAATTTTACAGTCCGGTCAGCGTTAGCCGCATATGCTGCGGCAGGGCGCTTTCGTTTATCCGTATACGGTTATCTGTTTAGCAGCGCCGCCGCGGCGGAGCCGGGCAGAGTTGTTTCACGACTGACGTTCATCACGGCATATTTGCCGAGGCGGCCCGCCGCGTATTCAGCAAGGAAACCCTCCAGCATGGGGCGGAAATACCGGCTTTTATCGACAAGTGAGCCCTCCGCGCAGACGCACACGGGCTTTTCCGCGTCGCCGCCCGCGCCGGTGAGCAGCATTATGGCCGTCAGGTTCGCGCACATGCAGCGCGCGGAGCGCTCAAACAGCGCAAGACTCATCGTCCGCGCAAAGTCCGCATCATCCGCGTTATCGGAGACCTGCTCAAGCCCTTCGCCGCCGGCCCACGCGTCTATATACGACGCGTCTATCTTCCCCAGCGCGTGCACCTTCGCGCCGGAAGCGGCGGAGAGCAGCCCCTCGTCCGCCGCGGCGCAAAGCATGAGGCGGCCCAGCTCACCGAGATAGACGCCGGCCGTCATTTTCTCCATGCTCTTTTCGCCGGGGTTATGGCTTTCGCGGTCAAGTATCACGTCGAAATCGCCCTGCGGCATTCCGTCGTATAGGCCGGATTCAAGATTGATGAGGATGCTGCCGTCGCCGGACATGCCGAGCTTGGGGATGCGCGAATACGTCAGAGCGCAGCAGGTGTTCGTGCCCGTGCCGCTTATCTGGCCGATGAAGCCGCTGTAAGCGCCCCTGTCCAGCGCGCTGGACGCGCCGAGAAGCGCCGCCACCGTGTCGTTCAGGACAAAAACTCGTTTGCCCGCGACGCCGCGGCGCGCAAGCTCCGCGATGAGCGAAGCGCCGACGAGCTGCCCCGTCGCGCCGGTAATGACGACCTCTTTATCAATGCATCTGACAAGCCCGTCTATCTCCGGCGTTATGTCTGCGCTGTAGGAAAAGCAGAAGCCGATAAGCTCTGCCTCGTCCATGAGGGGCATGATGCTGTCCGCCGTGAAGGAGATGAACTCCTCCCATGAGGCGCTTTTTTCCGTGCCCGGCATTTTGTGCTTTGTCAGCCGCGTCAGCTCATAGCCGCCGTCTGTAAACGTGATGATGCCGCTGCGGAAGTTCGTGCCGCCGGCGTCTATCACAGCCACGGGCACGCCCTTGGGGATGCAGCCGTCGCCGCGTATGTATGTGGGTATCATCGGCATGGAGCTGTCTGCGCCGGCAAGGCCGCGCTCCATGTCAAGGCGCATTTTCTCCGCGTACTCCGCGGGGTCTATGGCCATTGGCGACATGCCGTGTCTTTTCAGAAATTCAAGTGCCGTGGTGCTGCTCATTCTCTCACTCCTGTATCCCGCGCAAAACCGGCGGCTTCCGCCGCCGGTCAGCGTTGTTATTGATGCTTTGCGTCTGTCTGTCCCGTGTTATTTCGCAGTTGTTTCCGCGTCCTTCAAGGACTCGACCACGCCGCCGGCGAGACCAGCAAGCCCCTGTATCTCGCTGGGGATGATGATCTTCGTCGCCTTTCCGTCCGCCGCGGCGGAGAAAGCCTCCAGCGCTTTCAGACGGAGGACGGCGTCCGTGGGCGCGGCCTCGTTTATAAGGCGTATGCCCTCCGCCGTCGCCTTCTGCACCTTGAGTATGGCCTCGGCCTGACCTTCGGCCTCAAGTATCTGCTGCTGCTTCTTTGCGTCGGCGCGCAGGATCGCGGATTCCTTCTCGCCCTCGGCCTCAAGGATGGCGGCGCGCTTTTCGCCCTCGGCGCGCAGAATGGCCTCGCGGCGTTCGCGTTCGGCCTTCATCTGCTTCTCCATCGCGTTCTGGATCTCCTTCGGCGGGAGAATGTTTTTCAGCTCAACGCGGTTGACCTTGATGCCCCAGGGGTCGGTGGCATCGTCAAGTATGGTGCGCATCTTGCTGTTTATGATGTCGCGGCTGGTAAGGCACTGGTCAAGGTCTAGGTCGCCGATGATGTTCCTCAGCGTCGTCGCTGAGAGGTTCTCAATGGCAAACATGGGCTGTTCAATACCATAGGTGTAGAGCTTGGGGTCGGTTATCTGAAAATAAACGACCGTGTCTATCTGCATGGTGACGTTATCCTTGGTTATGACGGGCTGCGGCGGGAAATCGGCGACCTGCTCCTTGAGGGAAACGACCTTCGCCACGCGCTCGATAAACGGCACCTTTATGTGGATGCCGACGTTCCACGTCGTCTTATACGCGCCGAGCCTCTCGACGACATAGGCCTTCGCCTGCTGGACGATGCGGATGTTGCGGATAAGAATAACAATGACCAGGACAACAAGGATTGCTAAAACTATCATGCGTTCCTCCATTCTGCCGTTTTCGGCCGGCTACCGTTTTACAATGAGCTTTACGCCCTCTATTCTGATGATTTTCACGACCTCGCCCGCGGGGATGACAGTTCCCTCATCCTCGGTGCGCGCCGTCCAGACCTGACCGCCCACCTTGACGGCCCCGCTGCCGGCGATGTTGTTTATCTCCTCCGTCACGGCGCAGTCCCTGCCGATAAGCGCGTCGGCATTGGTCGGCTGCGTTCTCGCGTTCACATACTTCTGCGCAAGCGGCCGCGTCAGGCACAGCGTCGCCACGGACACCGCAAGAAACCACACGACCTGGAGCCAGATGGGCGCCTTCAAAAGCGCGGCCAGCAGCGCCGCCAGCGCGCCGAGCGCAAACCATATGGACACAAGCCCCGGCACCAGCGCCTCAACTATCAGCAGCACGACCATCGCCACAAGCCACACCAGCGCCATGTTGAAAAAGAACGCCGTTCCAAGCATCACGATGCTTCACCTCCTGAAAAAACTCTGCGTATACACATCATGTATATACATATTATATATGGATGACAGTCTTTTATCAAGTAAATTTTCTGTTGCCGAAGCCGATTCGCCGCACAAAAAGCGGCGGCGGGCCGTCTAAAGATGAAAAACGGCCCGCAATATTTTTATTATATTATATTTTTGTACATTACGTCAATACATAAGTGAATTTTGCACCGTGTTTGCGCGTAAAAACGTTGATGTGCATAAAAAGTCTCGCGTAAAATCGTGCGGTATATCAATTGAAATCCGCGTCCGTATTTGTTATATTAGCATCAGAAAGGGTGAGTCCGATGTACAAATGAAATACCCCGCGGCACATGGGATGTGCATCGCAGGGGCGGGCGCTGCAAATCAAAATATGCAGGAGGACAGTGCGCACAGAGTTGATCTCGCTTGAGATATCCCGGTGGGGAAAAGGAGTGCCGTTTGATAGTGTCCCGTTGAAAGGCAGTGCCGTTGTTTGAAATCCGCAGAAAGAGAGGTAACCATGATGCTAGATACTAAGAATTCAGAGAAGTGACCCTTGGCTGCTGTAGAGAGCTTGAGCGTGCGGCCAAGGGTCACTTCTTTTTTGCGCATTTTTCGCGGTGCGCCGCATACGGGCGGCATTTTCTGCGCGCACACGGGCGCGTGAATTTTTTTGCCTGTTTGGAAAAATTATTGTTGACAAATGCGTGCTCATTTGCTATTATTATCAGGCCGGTCAAGTGCTGGTGTAGCTCAGCCGGTAGAGCAGCTGATTTGTAATCAGCAGGTCGGGGGTTCGAATCC
>URPU01000121.1 GCA_900549865.1 uncultured Eubacteriales bacterium | reverse complement strand
CGTGACGGCCGTCAACACCGAGCTTGACGTGCAGCTCGACGGTCTCGTCGAACTTGGCCTTGCTTGCGGAGCATACGAGGGTGAGTGCCTCCATGGGATCATAGAGGGCCTGCTTATCTATGAGCTTAGCGCTCTCTTTATAATTTTTACTTCTGAACACTTTGTTTTCCTCCTAATAATGTGGTTGAGTCGGATGGATAAATCCTCCCACGTTAGCCGCCGGCTCAGTCGCCGACGATGACGCCCATGGAGCGGCAGGTGCCGGCGATCATGCTCATTGCGGACTCGATGTCGGTGCAGTTGAGGTCGGGCATTTTCTGCTCGGCGATCTTGCGGACGTCTTCCTTGCTGATAGTGGCGACCTTGTCGCGCTGGGGAACGCCGGAAGCGGTCTCGATGCCGCAGGCCTTCTTGATGAGAAGAGCGGCAGGAGGAGTCTTGGTGATAAAGGTGAAGCTGCGGTCAGAGTATACGGTGATGACGACAGGGATCATCATGCCCATGTCGTTCTTGGTGCGGTCGTTGAAGTCCTTGGTGAACTGACCGATGTTAACGCCGTACTGGCCGAGTGCGGGGCCGACAGGGGGCGCCGGGGTAGCCTTGCCGGCAGGAACCTGGAATCTTACGTATCCAACTACTTTCTGTGCCATTTACAGCACCTCTTTCTTACTAGTATTATTCTTTGATAGCCTCGACCTGGTCAAGCTCCAGATCCACAGGAGTCTCTCTGCCGAACATGGACACGACGACGCGAACCCTGTTCTTATCGGGCTCAAGCTCGTCCACAACGCCGTTGAAGCCGGCCAGCGGGCCGTCAGTGACCCTGACCTCGTCGCCGAGAGCGTAGCCCACGACGATCTCCTTGTGTTCGACACCCAGATCGTAAATTTCCTGCTCCGTCAGGGGGATGGCCTTGCCGTCCGAGCCGACGAAGCCCGTTGCACCGCGGACATTGTGGATGAGATGCCAGCTCTCGTCCGTCAGTATCATCTTGACGAGGACGTAGCCGGGAAACACCTTGCGCTCGACAGTCTTTTCGCCGGCGTCGGTGATTTCAGTGACAGTCTCCAGCGGAATGTTGACCTCTCTTATAAGGTCGGTCATTTTGCGGTTTTCGGCCGCCTTCATAACAGCGGCGGCGACTGCGTTTTCATACCCGGAATAGGTATGAACAACGTACCATTTCGCTTCTTCAGCCATGCTTTGTTAACCCGCCAGTGTAAACAGCGCCCTGACGAGCATCTGTGCCAGCTCATCAAAGCCCCAAATAACGATCGCGGAAGCCACCATCATAACGACGGAAATGAGCGTGTTGTTGAGAAGGGTCTTCGGCGTGGGCCATATGACCTTCTTCAGCTCGCTTTTCATCTCGCGGAACCATTTGCCGATCCTCTTGAAGAAGCCGGGCTTGGTATCGTCCTTCTTGACGGCAGTGACAGGCTTGGCCGGAGCAGTGCTGGTTTTCTTTTCTTCAGCCATTTTCACGCATCCTTTCAGAACTTACTTGGTTTCCACATGCTTGGTGTGCTTTCTGCAGAAGGGGCAATACTTGTTGCGCTCCAAACGGTCGCTGGTGTTCTTCTTGTTCTTGACCGTGTTGTAGTTTCTCTGCTTGCATTCTTCGCATCTAAGGGTGATCTTGATCCTTGCGTCTGCAGCCATTCTTTCGGCACCTCCTATTTTATTTACCCGGGCGCAAAGCCCATGGGCATTGCCTCCCTGTTTTCGGACAGCCGCCGCAGCGGCGGCCGCCATGGCCGTGCGGTATATCGCCCGCGCGCGGAAAAATGCGCACAAAAAATAAACCTCTCGGCCGACAGGTAATACATAATATAACACACCGCACCGCGCGCGTCAACTGCTTTTTCATGATTTTGCGCGGAAAATTGAGGGTATGTCCCGGCTTTATCTTGCGGAGCGGGCGCATTAGTGGTATAGTCGGACAGACCGGAAAAATACCGCGGCATACGCGGCATATAAACACATGAGAGGTGTGCTATGGACTATAAGGAAGCGCTTGAGTATATAAACGGAACGCAGTGGTTCGGCTCGAGGCCGGGGCTTGCACGCGTGGGCGCGCTGCTGGAAAAGCTCGGCCGGCCGCAGGACGGAATGAGGTTCATCCACGTCGCCGGAACGAACGGAAAGGGAAGCTGCTCGGCCATGCTGGCCTCTGTGCTGAAGGCCGCGGGCTATAAGACGGGGCTTTTCACCTCGCCATATCTCAGCCGCTTCAACGAGCGTATGCGCATAAACGGGAAGGAGATCGGCGACGAGGCGCTTGCCGCCATCGTCAGCTGCGTCGCCCCGGCGGCGGAGAGCATGGACGAGCACCCCACGGAGTTTGAGCTTATGACCGCCGCGGCGCTTTTATGGTACGCGGAGGAGAAGTGCGACATCGTGGTGCTGGAGGTCGGCCTCGGCGGGCGTTTTGACGCGACGAATATAATAGAAGCGCCGGAGGCCGCCGTGATAATGAACATCGGCCTTGACCACACGGCGGTGCTGGGCGGCACGGTGGAGCAGATAGCCTTTGAAAAGGCGGGCATAATAAAAAGCGGCTGCGACTGCGTGCTGTATGAGCAGCCCGAAAACGTCACGGCCGTTGTGCGCGCGCAGTGCAAAAAAATGGGCGCGCGGCTGCACATCGCGGATTTTTCCGCGATAGAAAGCGAATTTGACAGTCTGGATGGACAGGTGTTCTCCTATGCGGGCGACGCGTATGCCATTCCCCTGCTCGGCGCGCATCAGCTCAAGAATGCGGCCGTCGTGATAGAGACGGTGAAGGTGCTGCGCGAACGCGGGTGGAAGCTTGCGCAGGAGGATGTGGAGCACGGCCTTTACGCCGTGAGCTGGCCGGCGCGGTTCGAGGTCGTCGCGGATGAGCCGTTCTTCGTCGTGGACGGCGGGCACAATCCGCAGTGCGCCCAGACCGTGGCGGACAACCTGAAAAGCTACTTCCCCGGCATGCGGCGCGTGCTTCTGATGGGCGTGCTGGCGGACAAGGACTATATGACGATGACGGATATACTCAACGAGGCGGCGGACGAATACGTCTGCGTCACGCCGGACAGCCCGCGCGCGCTTCCTGCGGCGAAGCTTGGCGAATGCCTTGCACGCTTCGGCAAAAAGGTGTCCGTCGCGGACAGCATCCGCGACGGCGTGGGAATGGCGATAGATGCGGCGGCGGGCGGCGGAATGGTGTGCGCCGTCGGCTCGCTGTACATGGCGGGCGAGATACGCGGCTGCTTCGGGCTGAAATAACAGAGGAGGGGAACATATGCGGATAATGGCGATAGATTACGGCGATGCGCGCATCGGCCTTGCGGTGTCAGACCCGACGGGACTCATATGCGGCGAGGCGTGGACGATGGAGGAATGGAACATGGAGCGCGCCGCCGCGCGGATATGCGAGGAGGCAGCGAAACGCGGCGCGGAGAAGCTGGTGCTGGGCTTGCCGAAGAATATGGACGGCAGCGAGGGGCCGCGCGCCGAAAAAAGCCGCGAATTCAAAAAAATGCTGGAGGAAAACGGCGCGGCCGATGTTGTGCTGTGGGATGAGCGCCGCTCAAGCATCGAGGCGCACGCCATCCTTCACGCAAGCGGAAAAAAGGAAAAGCAGCACCGGCGCACGGTGGACGCGGTCGCGGCGAGCCTGATACTCGAGGGATATCTTGGCAGCGCGCGCTGAAGGCGCGTACCGCACCGCGAAAAACGGCGCGGCAGCGGCAAAAAGCCGCGGCGGCATAGGAATAAATTTGACAGGCTGATATAATTAACCTACTTTATTTTCTCCCGAAGCGCGCATATTAATTACGCGGAATATTGCGCGGCGAAGCCGCATGGGAGGAAGATAATGAGAAAAACAGTGATAACGGCGCTGTTCAGCCTTGCCGTGGCCGCGGCGCTGACCACGGCGGCATGGGCGCAGGAGCTTGTCGTCGGCGGGCAGGCCGTCGGCATACAGGTGGGCACGAAGGGCGTGCTCGTCGCGGGGCTGACGCAGGTGGAGACCGCCAACGGCAGCAAAAGCCCCGCGCAGGACGCGGGACTGAAAAAGGGCGACCTCATCGTGGAGATGGGCGGAGAGAGCATCGCCAAGGCGTCAGAGCTTATAGACCGCGTGGCGGAGCTGGACGGCCGCCCGGCGGAGCTGACGGTGCAGCGCGAGAAAAAGACCCTGCGCGTCACGGTGCAGCCCGTGGAGAGCGCCGAGGGCCAGTGGATGATGGGGATGTGGCTGCGCGACGGAGTGTCGGGCATAGGCACGCTCACCTTCTGCGACCCGGCGACGGGGATATACGGCGCGCTGGGCCACAGCATCAGCGACGCGGACACGGGCCTTGAAATGCCGCTGGACGAGGGCAGCATAACCGACGCGGAGATCGTCAGCATAACAAAGGGCCTGCCCGGCGCGCCGGGCGAGCTGAACGGCTGCGCGGATATGGGCCGGGTGCTGGGAAGCATAGACGGCAACACCGCCCACGGTATATACGGAAGAATGTATACGGCGCTGGGCACGCGCCGTCTGGAGACGGGCAATATAACGACGGGCCCGGCCACGATAGTGTCCACCGTCAGCGGGCGGCAGCCCGAGGAATACAACGTTGAGATAAACCGCATTTACCGCGACGCCGGGGGCGAGCACGTCATGCTGACCGTGGTGGACAGCGAGCTTTGCGCGCGCACGGGCGGCATAGTGCAGGGCATGTCCGGCAGCCCCATATTGCAGGGCGGGCGTCTCGTGGGCGCAGTGACGCATGTGTTTGTCAACGACCCGACGCGCGGCTACGGTGTGAGCATACAGGACATGCTCGCCTCCGCCGGGGTGAAGGACAAGGCGGCGTAAATTAGACTGTCGAAAAAACCCTGTGGGCTTTTCCGACAAAAGGTTCGCAGTCTGCTGCGCGCATAATTCGCCCGCCCCCGGCGGGCGGGAAGCTCTGCGGGTCATTTTGAACAAGCGGCGCCCGCCCGGCGCTTGACAAAAGCACCGGGCGTGCAGTATAATAAATATGCAAAAAGGCGCTGCCGGTTGACGGTTAGCCCCCTATAAGTGCTTTGAAGTAATCGCCGGACTTGTCGAGGGAGCGGCGGTTACTTCTTTTTTGCCTGAATAAACAAGCTGCAAATGCCGATGATTACTAAACAAAGCTGCAAGACCTCGTTCGTGCTCATGAGCAGCACCCCCTTTCGTATCAAGGGGGCGAGAAGCTGCCCCCATATGTACAGGGGCTAACTACCGCGTGCGCGGTATAAGTTCGCATTTGCCAAATCAGAGATCTGGAT
>URPU01000120.1 GCA_900549865.1 uncultured Eubacteriales bacterium | reverse complement strand
CGGTTGATGTAATACTCGCTCTCTCCGCTGCGGTAATAGCGGCGCGTGAGCATGATCTCACTGCTGTCGCTGTCGAAGATATGGGCGGAGTTGTCGATTATAAGGCTGACCTGCGCGAAGCCAAGCGCACCGCGCTTCTCCGTGCCGCCGAATATAACGTCCTCCATCTTGCTGCCGCGCAGGGCCTTCGTGCGCTGTTCGCCCATGACCCAGAGTATGGCGTCGGATATATTCGACTTGCCGGAGCCGTTCGGCCCGACAATGGCCGTTATGTCCTTTTCAAATGTGAGCCGGGTCTTATCCGCGAAGGATTTGAAACCCTGTATCTCCAATGCTTTTAAATACAAATGCTTAACCTCGATCACAAAAAAACTAACGAGATATTATACTATATTCTTTCCGGCTTTTCAACGGAAAGTACGGCGATTTCGCCGTTTTCCGGCGGAAGCGGCCTCACCTTCAGCCCCGCAAGGCCGAACTGGGCGCAGAGGGCGGCGATATTACCCCTGTGCTGGCCTATCATCTGACTGAGCTTCGGCGCGGCGGTGCCGAGGACGACCGTGCTGCCCGGCTCGACCCCGGCAAGCAGCGCCTGCGCCTTTTGCAGCATGATGCGGCTTTTCACAAGCTCGCCCAGCGCCGGGTGGTAAGCCCCGCCCGCCGCCGCGCCGGAGGAAAGCTCCTCCGTCGGGTTCAGGCCCAGGCGGATCACCGGGATGCCAGCGGCCTCAAAAAGCGGCACGAGGCGCGCGCAGTACTCCACGGCGTCCTCAACCGTATGCTCCTTATACCGCCCCGCCTGCCACAGATCGTAAAGCGCCGTGTCGCGCACGATGACAGTGGGGTAGATGCGCACGCCGTCCGGCTCAAGGGCGATGATGCGCCGCGCCGTGTCCACGCTGCGCTCGATGCTGTCGCCGGGAAGCCCGGTCATCATCTGCAATATCAGGCGGAAGCCCGCAGCCTTTATCATGCGGGAGGCATTTTCCACATCCTGCGCGGTGTGCCCGCGCCCGGCAAGGCGCAGCACCTCCTCGCACATGGACTGCGCACCGAGCTCCACCGTCTCAACGCCGTATTCGGCAAGGCGCTTCAGCACAGCACCGTCTATGGCGTCAGGCCGCGTGGAAAGGCGGATGGAGTCGATATCGCCGCGGTCGAGATGCGCCTTTGCCGCGGCGAGAAGCGCCGTCTGCTCATGTATGGGGATGGCGGTGAAGCTGCCCCCGTAAAACGCCAATTGCCGCTTTGCCCCCGTGCGGGGCAAGGCGGCTGCGTCCTCTATCGCTTTGTCAACATCCCGCGCCGCGGCGGGAACGGTGCTGCCGGATATTCTGCGCTGATTGCAGAACACACAGTCGTTCGGGCAGCCCAGATGCGGCACGAACACGGGGATTATACTTTCACGCGCGCTCATTCGCCAAGCGCCTCCAGCGCGCCGCGCGCGGCCATCTGCTCGGCCTCTTTCTTCGTTCTGCCGCTGCCCTCTCCGGCGGCGACGCCGTTTATATACACGCGGAAGGTAAAGACCTTGTTATGGTCGGGCCCGCGCTCATCCGAAAGCTCATAGCTTATATGCTGGCCGCTCTTCTTCTGCACAAGCTCCTGAAGCTGCGTCTTATAATCAGCGGAGCGGTGCTGCGCGCCGAACTCGGCGTTGCTGAGTATCTTGTCCATGATGAAGCGGCGCGACTCGTCCATCGCGCCGGAGTCGAGGTACATCGCGGCGATGATGGATTCCACCATGTCGGCAAGTATGGACGGGCGCGCGCGGCCGCCGGTGTGCTCCTCCCCGCGGCCAAGGCGCATATACTGCCCCAGCCCGAGCTGCAGCGCGACGCCGTGCAGACTGGTCTCACAGACGAGCTCCGCGCGCAGGCGCGTCATTTTCCCCTCGGGCAGCTTCGGCTCGTGCCGGTAGAGGAAGTCCGCCGCGACGAGGCCGAGGATGGAGTCACCGAGGAACTCAAGGCGCTCATAGCTCTCCGCGCCGCCGTGGCGCTCGTTCGCGTAGGAGCTGTGCGTCAGCGCCGTGAGGAGAAGATTTTTATCTTTGAAGGTATAGCCTATCCGTTTTTCAAGCTGTTCCATTATGCCTGTTCGCCTTTGATCTTCATATATTCGATATTGTCGTTGATGTCGCCGATAAGGCCGGAGTCAACGAATGCCACCGCCTGACGGACGGCCGCGAAGAGGCTGGCCGCGTTGGACGAGCCGTGCGCCTTTATGACGGGCTTTGAAATGCCGATGAGCGCCGTGCCGCCGACCTCGTTGACGTCCATGGACTTCTTCATTTCCTTGAGGTCGGATTTCAGCACCGCGGCGGCAAGCTTATTGACCGTGTTCTTATAAAACACGCCCTTCAATGCGCCCATCATGAACTTGATGACGCCCTCGGTGGTCTTGAGCAGCACGTTGCCCGTGAAGCCGTCAGTCACGACGACCTCCGCCTTTCCGGCGAAAACGTCCGTGCCCTCAACATTGCCGATGAAGTTTATGCGCCCTTCCTCGCCGGCCTTTTTGAGCAGAGCAAAAGCCTGATGCTGAAGCTCGCCGCCCTTGGTGTCCTCCGTGCCGACGTTGAGCAGGCCCACGCGCGGGGCCTCACAGCCCATGAGCTTTTTCGCGTAGAAGCTGCCCATGAACGCGAATTGCAGCAGGTATTCCGCCGTGCACTCCACATTCGCCCCGCAGTCGATGAGCATGACGCCATGCTCGCCCGCCGGGAGGACCGGCGCGAGGGCCGCGCGGCGGATGCCGCGGATGCGCTTGACCGTGAGCGTGGCCCCGGTGAGCAGCGCGCCAGTGCTTCCGGCGGAGACGACCGCGTCGCCCGCGCCATCCTTGAGGAGATTCAGCGCCACCGCCATTGAAGAGTCCTTCTTGCGGCGCGTAGCCGTGCTGGGGTCGTCCTCCATGGTGACGACCTCCGTCGCGTTGACGACGTCTATATCCGTGCACCCCTCGGCCTCAAGGCAGGCCTTGACCTTATCCTCGACGCCGACAAGCATCACATCCACGCCAAGCTCGCGCTTCGCGCGAACTGCGCCCTTTACGATCTCGCCGGGGGCGTTGTCGCCGCCCATTGCGTCTATTATTATCCTCACAGCGTGAATACCTCCCCTGTCATGAGCTTATCTATTATTTCAAGCGAACGCTTTGATATCTCCGCATTCTTGTTTCTCTTGCCCTTCACTCTGTAGCCCAGCGGCGAGATTATGCCGAAGTTGACGTTCATCGGCTGGAAGTCGCCGACGCTGCCGCCGGAAATATACAGTGCAAGCGCGCCGATGGCCGTCTCCTGCGGGAAGTCCACCGGCGGAAGCCCCAGCACGCGCGCCGCCGTCTCTATGCCGACAGCCATGCCGGAGGCCGCGGACTCGACATAGCCCTCCACGCCGGTCATCTGCCCGGCGAAGCTTATGCGCGGGTCTGAACGGAGGCGGTAATACCTGTCGAGAAGCTGTGGGCTGTTGAGGTATGTATTGCGGTGCATCACGCCGTAGCGGACGAACTCCGCATTCTTGAGCGCCGGGATCATGGAAAACACGCGGCGCTGCTCCCCCCACGTCAGGTGCGTCTGGAAGCCGACCATGTTGTATATGGTGCCCTCGGCGTTGTCACGCCGGAGCTGCACAACGGCATAGTTCTCCCGGCCTGTGCGCGGGTCAGTCAGCCCCACGGGCTTGAGCGGCCCGTAGCGCAGCGTATCCACGCCGCGGCGCGCCATCACCTCAACAGGCATACAGCCCTCGAAAACGCCGCCGTCGTCAAAGCCGTGCACCTCCGCCTCCTTCGCTTTCACAAGCTCGGCGACGAAGGCGAGATATTCATCCTTATCCATCGGGCAGTTGACGTAGTCCGCCGTGCCCTTATCATAGCGCGAGGCGAAAAAGGCGCTGGACATGTCCACGCTTTCCAGCGTGACTATGGGGGCGACGGCGTCATAAAAGTGCAGGTCGCTCTCGGGGCAGAGCGCGGCTATCTTTTCGGCGATGGCGTCGCTTGAAAGCGGCCCCGTCGCAATGACGACCTCGCCCGCGGGGATATCCGCTGCTTCGGCGCGGACTATCTCTATATTCTTATTCGCTTCAAGCTTCTCGCTTATATAGCGGGAAAAGCCGACCCTGTCCACGGCCAGCGCGCCGCCCGCGGCGACGCGGTTCACATCCGCGCTTTCCATGATGAGCGAGCCCATTTTGCGCATTTCCGCCTTCAAAAGCCCCACTGCGTTCGTCAGCTCGTCGCTGCGCAGGGAGTTGGAGCAGACAAGCTCCGCAAAATAAGGGGATGAATGCGCCGGGGTCATCTTCTGCGGCTTCATTTCCACAAGGCGCACGGGTATTGCGCGCTTTGCAAGCTGCCACGCGCATTCGCTTCCGGCCAGGCCGGCGCCGAGGACGGTTACTTTCTCCATTACTCTTCCTTAGTCTCTTCCGTTTTTTTCTTCTTTGCCGCGGTCTTCTTGGGCGCGGCTGCCGTTTTCTTCGCCGCGGTCTTTGTTCCGGTCTTTTTCGCGGCGGGCTTTTTTGCCGCTGCTTTCTTTGCTGCGGGCTTCTTTTCGGCCTTCTCCTGCGTCGCGGCCTCGCCGTTTTCGGCGGTCTCGGCGGTCTTGGCCTTCTTCTTATAGCCGCGCTGATCCTCCGGCACGAAGTTGACGCACTCCTCATTTTCGCAGAAGGGCTTCGCATATCCCCTGCCGCTGCGCTTGAACATCGTCTTGCCGCAGGCGGGGCAGAAGTCCTTCGTGGGCACGTCCCATGTTATAAAGCCGCAGTCCGTGCCGCGCTCACAGGCGTAGAAAACATAGCCCTTCTTCGACGTGCGCTTTAATATCCTGCCGCCGCACTTGGGGCACTTGCCCGGCATTTCCACCACGATGGGCTTTGTGAAGGTGCACTCCGGAAAGCCGGGGCAGGCAAGAAAGTAGCCGAATTTGCCCTTCTTGACGACCATCTGCCGCCCGCACACGTCGCAGTACTCATCGCTGAGCACGTCCGGCACCTTTATCTTCACGCCGTCCAGCGCCTTTTCCGCGTCGTCAAGCTCGGCGCTGAAGCCCTTATAAAAGTCCTCCAGCACGGCGCGCCACTGGGCCTTGCCGCTTTCTATCTCGTCAAGCTCGGCCTCCATATGGTTCGTGAATTTGAGGTCAACGATGTCGGCGAAGCGCTCCTTCATAAGCTGGGTGACGACCTCGCCAAGCGGCGTCGGGCGGAGATACTTTCCCTCCTTTATGACATAGTCGTGGGAGGTGATGGTGGATATCGTCGGCGCGTAGGTGGACGGGCGGCCGATGCCCTTTTCCTCCATGGCGCGGATAAGCGTGGCCTCGGTATAGCGCGCAGGGGGCTGGG
>URPU01000119.1 GCA_900549865.1 uncultured Eubacteriales bacterium | reverse complement strand
TTTCAACCTGTGAGTCCACTCTTTTATTTGTTGCACTTATATTGTATATCCAAGACATTATTTTGCGTTTTCCGACGCCGCGCGGCCATGCGCGTAAAAATGAGGAACATGCGCGCCGGGATATATAAGGCCCGGCGCGCATGTTATCGCAATACCCGGCGCGCCGCATATGTCACAGCACCATGCTGCGCACCTTTCCTATTGATATGTATCCGTCCAGCACGGCGCGCACGTCGCAGCCCTCCGGCACGGTGTCCGGGCTTACGGGCTTTCCGCTTATGGTCAGCTTCAGCGACCCGTCCGGCAGACGCTCCTGCGTGTACTTGTTGTCGTAAAGGCAGGTCTTGCATATGCTGCGGCCGCGCAGGATGCCCTTGAAGTCCTCAAGCGCGCAGCCGGGGAAGTTCACGTTCCACACCTCGCCCGCGTCCTGCCCCAGCGCGATAAGCTCCCGCGCGATGGGCAGCAGGTGTGCCTCCGCCACGTCGAAGCTGCCGTCATGCTGTGCGGAAAAGGCGATGGCCGGGATGCCGTTCATCACGCCCTCCATCGCCGCGCCTATGGTGCCGGAATAGGCGATGTCGAACCCCGCGTTGTAGCCGCAGTTTATCCCGGAAAACACATAGTCCGGCTTCTCCGGGAGGAGATGCGACACGGCCAGCTTCACGCAGTCCGCGGGCGTGCCGGAAATGCTGTAGGCCCCGCGCACGGGGACGGGGGGCGCGTATTCCTTTATAATAAGCTCGTTGAAAATCGTCAGTCTCTGCGACATGGCGCTGCACTGACTCGCCGGGGCGCATACCCACACGTCGCCCAGCTCCGACGCCAGCCGCGCGAGGCGCCATATGCCCTCTGAGTCTATCCCGTCGTCGTTTGAAATCAAAATTTTCAGCCGTTTGTCCATTGCAAAATAACCTCCTACTCTGTTCGACGTATTCTAACATAAACCGGCGGGTGTTTGCAATCGGCATGGTACTTAAAAATTTTTGATTTCTTGAAAAAAATGTAGCAATGCACGCCGCGGTGTGCTATAATCAAAATGTTTTGAAAAAAGAACCAGTTTTCGGGAGATAAATACAGATGAAGTGTCCATTTTGCGGTTATACCGAGAGTAAGGTCATAGATTCCCGCCCGGCGGAGGAGGGCTCAACCATCCGCCGCCGCCGTGAGTGCCTCGCCTGCACGAAGCGCTTTACTACATATGAGATAATAGAGCGTATGCCCCTCGTCGTCGTCAAGCGCGACGGTAGCCGCCAGTCCTTTGACAAGGTCAAGCTCATCAACGGCATGGTCCGCGCGAGTGAGAAGCGCCCCGTTCCCCTCGGCAAGCTTGAGGAGATCGCCGACGATATCGAGCAGGAGCTTCAAAGCGGGCTTGAGCGCGAGATAAAGACCGTCGAAATCGGCGAAATGGTCATGACCCGCCTCAAGGATGTGGACGAGGTGGCCTATGTGCGCTTCGCCTCGGTTTACCGCAGCTTCAAGGATATAAATACCTTCATGGAGGAGCTTTCCAAGCTTCTCACCGAGGGTGAATCAAAGGATGCTGCCAAATGACAGGTGCTCCATGCCGTCGATGCTGTCAAGGTGATAGCGCAGCTTGTCGTATGCTGCGGTGCAGGCCGTCGCGTCCTCCTGCATAAGCACCTGCTGCAATTCATAGAATGCGTCTGCGGTGGAATCTATCTCCGGGTGGCGCAGGAAGATGTGCGTGTAGCTGTCGGCGGACAGCCACAGCTCCAGCCCCTCGTCAAGGCGCTGCCGCGCCGTCTTGAAGTCCAGCTTCTCCGCCGCGCTCTGCGACTTTGAAAGGGCGATCTCTATGTCGCCCGTCAGCGTGTCAATGCTTTTTAGGTTCCATACCGACAGCGCCAGCAGCAGCGCAAGCACCGCTATCGCCGTGTATTCGCGCTTCGTCATCATTTCGCCGCCTCCATCCCGGCAAGGTAGACCTTCCTCTGCTCGTTCACGGTCATGAGGAACACCTGCCGCGCGCTTGAAAGGCTGTGCTTTTTCAGCTCCTTTTCAAGCCACTTCCGGTCAAGACTCAGGTGGGCGAGGTTTTCCTCAAGCACCTGCCCGTCGCTTATCACTATCATCGGATAGCCGTCACCCTCCGCGGCGGCCTTCATCTGCCCCGCGGTCACGGGCTTTTCCAGCGGGTACAGCATCACGTTCAGCCGCCCGTCGGTCTCCAGCACGGCGTATTCTATCTTGCTTATGTCCAGGCAGCCCTGATTTCTCAGCTCCTGCATCAGCTCGTCGGTGGTGAAGTTGTTCTTCGCCATTTCACTCTGGCTGATGACGCCCTTTTCGATTATCATGCTGGGCTTGCCGTACAGCACGGCGCGCGCCCGCGTGCTTTTCAGCGCCACGCGCGATATAAGCACCTCGCAGCAGAACAGCGTCAGTATCGGCACAAGGCCGTTTATCATCGGTATGCCCAGATCCTGAAGCGGATGCGCGGCGAGGTCTGCGATAAGCGCCGCCACGACGAATTCCGACAGCTCCATCTCGCCGAGCTGCCGCTTCCCCAGAAGGCGCATTGCCGCCAGCAGCGCCGTATATATTATCACCGTTCTTATTATAATAATTGCCATCAATATGCACCCCGATCTTAGTTTGTATTTTTGGAGGCTTCTTTATGAAAACAATTATTTCCGCTGCAAACGATGTCAATATAAACGCCGCGCGCCATATAAAGGCGCTGCTTGACGAAAAGCCGGACGCGGCCATCGCTTTCTCCGTGGGCCGCAGTATGGATGGGCTTTTCGCCGCGCTTGCCGCGATGAGCGCCGCGGGCGAGGTCAGCTTTGCCGCGGCGAAGGTGTTCGCCGTGACGGAGTTTCTCGGCGCGCCGAACGCGCTGACCTGCCGCGCCCGGCTTGAAGCGGGGCTTCTCGACAAGGTGGGCGTTGCGCCGGAAAACAGGCACTTCCCGTGCAGGGAAAATTTCGACACCTATGACGATGAGATCGCCGCGGCCGGCGGGCTTGATATGGCGGTCCTCGGCATCGGCCATAACGGCCACTTCGGCTATAACGAGCCGGGCACGCCGTTCGATTCGCTCACGCGCATACAGATCCTCGCCCCGGCCACGCGCCGCCAGCTCGCGGATACCTTCGGCGGGGAGGAAAAGGTGCCGGAAAAGGCCGTCACCATGGGGATAAAGACCATCACAAGCGCGCGTGACATCGCGGTGCTCGCCTTCGGCGAGGATAAGGCCGCCGCAGTTTTTGAGATGCTTTATGCGCGGGATGACAGCGTCATCCCCGCCGCATTTTTGCAAATACCGGTGAACGTCACCGTCTATCTGGACGAGGCCGCTTCATCAAAACTCTGAATTTCACAAAAAAGGAGAAAATCAATGGGAAAGTACTTTGGAACCGATGGATTCCGCGGTGAGGCCAACAAGAACCTGACTGTGGAGCACGCCTTCAAGATCGGCCGTTATCTTGGCTGGCATTTCGGGCAGAACCATAAGGCTAAGGTAGTTATCGGCAAGGATACCCGCCGTTCAAGCTATATGTTTGAATCGGCGCTCTGCGCGGGCCTGACGGCCTCCGGTGCGGACGCGTACCTGCTGCACGTCACCAGCACGCCCAGCGTTTCCTACGTCGCGCGCGCCGACGATTTTGACTGCGGCATAATGATCTCCGCCAGCCACAACCCGTATTATGACAATGGTATAAAGCTTATCAACTCCAACGGCGAGAAGATGGATGAGCAGCTTCTCGACGCGATAGAGGCGTACATCGACGACGGCACGGATCTGCCCTATGCCGAACGCGAGAAGATAGGCCGCACGGTGGACTATGCCGCCGGGCGCAATCGCTATATCGGCTACCTCATCTCCCTTGCCACGCGCTCCTATAAGGATTACCGCATCGGCCTTGACTGTGCCAACGGCAGCACCTGGCAGATGGCGAAGAGCGTCTTTGATGCCCTCGGCGCTGACACCTATGTCATCAACAACCATCCCGACGGACTCAATATCAACGTTGACTGCGGCTCCACCCATATCGAGCGCCTGCGTGACTTCGTCCTGCAGAACAGGCTCGACGTCGGCTTTGCCTTCGACGGGGATGCGGACCGCTGCCTCGCCGTGGACGAGAAGGGCAACGTTGTCAACGGCGACCATATCCTTTATGTCTGCGCAAAGTATATGATGGAGCGCGGCACCTTCGGCAATTCCAAGGTCGTCACCACCATCATGTCCAACATGGGGCTTTATAAGGCGCTGGACGCCCTCGGCATCGGCTATGAAAAGACCGCCGTCGGCGACAAGTACGTGGCGGAGAACATGCGCCAGAACGGCCACCTCATCGGCGGCGAGCAGTCCGGCCACATCATCTTCGGCCGCCTTGCCAACACCGGCGACGGCATCCTCACCGCCATCAAGGTCATGGAGACCATCACCGAGACCAAGCAGCCCCTGTCCGTCCTCGCCTCCGGTATGACCATGTACCCCCAGAAGCTCAAGAACGTCGTCGTCACGGATAAGGACGAAACGCTCAACTGCGCCGAGGTCAAGGCGGCTGTTGCCAAGGTCGAGGCCGACCTCGGCGACGAGGGCCGCGTCGTCCTGCGCAAGAGCGGGACGGAGCCGCTCCTCCGCGTCATGGTCGAGGCCGGCACGCAGGAGCTGTGCGAGCAGAAGGTGGATGAGATAATCGCCGCGATGCAGGCGGCGGGAAAGCTTATAAAGGTGAAGTAAAATGACAAGGATCGACGAGCTTTATGACCTGACAAAGACCATTGCCGCCCCGCTTTTTGAGGGCAAGACCTACCCGTGGGAGGCGCTTGACGGCATTAAGGACTTTATCCTCAAGCTGGGCGAAACTCTGCCCGCGGAGGAGTATGACCACCCGTCCGAGGGCGTGTGGATAGCGAAGGACGCGAAGGTTTTCGCCTCTGCCTACATCGGCGCGCCCTGCATCATCGACCATGAGGCCGAGGTCCGCCAGTGTGCGTTCATCCGCGGCAGCGCCATCGTCGGCAAGGGCGCGGTCGTCGGCAACTCTACTGAGCTTAAAAACGTCGTCCTCTTCGACAAGGTGCAGGTTCCACACTATAATTACGTCGGCGACTCCATCCTTGGCTACAAGGCGCATATGGGCGCCGGTTCCGTCACCAGCAATGTCAAGTCCGACAAGACCCTTGTCGTCATCAAGGAGCCGGGCAACTTCGTAGAGACCGGCCGCAAGAAGGTCGGCGCGATGCTCGGCGACAATGTTGAGGTCGGCTGCAACAGCGTGCTCAACCCCGGCACGGTCATCGGCCGCGAGTCGAATGTCTATCCCACCTCCTGCGTGCGCGGCGTCATCCCGCCCCGCCACATCTATAAGGATAAGGACAACATCGTGGCAAAAGAGTAAGCATACATAATCCTTGGATATACAATATAAGTGCAACAAATAAAAGAGTGGACTCACAGGT
>URPU01000118.1 GCA_900549865.1 uncultured Eubacteriales bacterium | reverse complement strand
ATATTGATTTCGCGTCTGCGGACGCGAAACTCTGCGAGGCTTTTTTGACAAGCTGGGCCCCCTTGCAAAGGGGGCTGGCATTGGCATGTTCCATGACAATGCCTGGGGGATTGGCCTTGAGGCCTGATCAGAAAAGAAGCTGCGTCATGCCGCTTTATAGCAAGAGCTTGGCTTGCGTCAGGTGAAATCCCTCCGGACCGGCTTGCACCGGCCCACCTCCCTTTTCAAGGGAGGCAAGGGTGCGGCTGGCTTTTCCGCAGAATGGGCCTGTGGGAGCTTCCCTTTGTTACTTGCTCTCGGCGGGGGCGTCGTCCTCGCCGTCCTCCGCGTCGCCGGGGCGGCGCTTCATCACGCGCTCATAGGTGACGGGGTCTATATAGTCAACGCCGACATAGTCAGCGGTCTCCCACGGGAGGTCGCTGGCTTTCAGTTTCTTGTCGATGTGGTTATTTATCGCGGTGTAAATGACCACGAACACCGGCACGCCCAGCAGCATCCCCCAGAAGCCGAACAGCCCCGCGCCGAGGATGATGGAGAACATGACCCAGAAGCCGTTTATGCCGATGGAGCTGCTGAGGATCTTCGGCCCGATGACGTTGCCGTCAAGCTGCTGGAGAATGATGATGAAGATAACGAACACAAGGCACTTGAACGGATCGACGAGCAGGATGATGAGCGCGCTCGGCACCGCGCCGATGAACGGGCCGAAGAAGGGGATGACGTTCGTCACGCCGACGATGACGCTGACGAGCAGCGCGTAGGGCATGTTCAGAATGGCGCAGACGATATAGCATATAAGCCCTATTATGGCCGAGTCGAGCAGCTTGCCGTTTATGAACCCGGCGAAGGTCCTGTTGGTGAAGTCGAGGCCGCGGCGGATGCGATGCGCCGTATCGACGGAAAAGATGCTGTACAGCCAGCGCTTGGCGTTGGCGGAGAAGGTCTCGTGGTTGGCGAGGATGTAGACGGAGACGATGATGCCGATGATGAGGTTGTATATGGCCATGACGACATAGTACACGCCTGTCGTCACATTCGCCACGAGACTGCCCAGCTCCGGCAGGACGGTGGTCTGAAGCCAGTCCATCAGACTGGTGTTGACCTTGCCGATGGTCTCCATGGCGTACTGCTCTATCTCCGGATAGTCCTGAAGCAGCCGCTCCACCCAGAGACCGGCGGTGTTTATGTAGGTGCTGCTGTTTTTGACGATGGTCTCAAGACTCTGGTACAGCTGCGGGATGATGAGATACACCAGGGCAGCAAGAACAATCAGCAAAATAATTTCCGACACGAGCACGGACAGCCCGCGCGCAAGGCGCTTTCCGTCGCTTTTGCCGTTGTTTTTATAAAGCCTTGCGCACAGCGGCCCGAAAGCGCCGTGCTCTATCGCGCGAAGCCCCGGCAGAAGCAGATAGCTTATCACAAGGCCCCACAGAAACGGACTGAGAATGCCCATCAGCTTTTTCAGCGCCGCGCCGAGAACCGGCAGATAGTTCAGCGCCATATAGAAAACTATGGCGCAGGCGACGACGCAGAAGGCCGTCACGCCCCAATAGAGGTATTTCTTATCCCATCTGAAGCCTTTTTTCACAATACTGCCTCCCCGGCCGAAATTTATCTACTTTATTTTACTATCGGCTGTATGGAGCGTCAACACATAAATTGTTAATTGTTGATTAACTGCCGTAAAGAAAAAGTTAAACTTCGTAAACGAGCGGGCAGAAAAATAATTTGCGTTATGTAAACTCCGGACCATCCACACGCGGCGTTTTATTCACACGGCGATGTTGAAAACTCTGTTGAAAGTGTTGAAAAGCTATTGAAAAACCGTGGTGCGCGCGTCACGCTTTATTCACATATTCATTTTTGGCTGTCGCAAACGGGCAGGTTTTGTAAACCGGCGCATATTGTAACTTTTCCGGCCATATTATCAGGCAGAAGAATTCACACGGAAACGAGGTCATATTGAAATGAGGCGTATTTTCTGTTTAATTCTCACTGCCGCCGTGCTTCTCGCCCTGCCGGGGGCGGCCGCCTGCGCCGCGCCCGCCACGCCCGGCGTGATACCAAGCGTGTCCGCGCCGTGCGCCGTGCTGATGGAGAAGGCCACGGGCGAGGTGCTGTACGAAAAGGAGGCGCACACGCGCTGCCTTCCGGCAAGCGTGACGAAGGTGATGACGCTGCTGCTGATAGCGGAGGATATCGAGGCGGGCACGCTCTCCCTTGACGACACCGTCACCGCGAGCGCCCGCGCCGCGTCCTTCGGGGGAAGCTGCGTATATCTGGCGGAGGGGGAGCGGATGAGCGTGCGCGACATGATAAAATGCATCGCGGTCGTATCCGCCAACGACTGCGCCGTGGCGATGGCGGAGCATATCTCCGGCAGTGAGGAGCTTTTCGTCCAGCGGATGAACCAGCGCGCCGCAGAGCTGGGGCTGGAGGACACGCATTTCACGAACTGCACCGGGCTTTTCGACGACGAGCAGCACTATACCTCCCCCTATGACGTGGCTGTTATGTCGCGCGAGCTTCTGCGGCACGAATTCATCAAGGACTACACGACCATATGGATGGACAGCATCAGGAACGGCCAGTTCGGCCTGAGCAGCACAAACCGCCTCGTCTACTGGTACTCCGGCTGCACGGGGCTGAAAACCGGGTTCACCTCGGCCGCGAAATATTGCATCTCCGCCACGGCGGAGCGCGACGGCGTGGAGTACATCGCCGTTATAATGCGCGCGGAGAGCGCGGACTCGCGCAATGCCGACGCGCGGGCGCTGCTGGACTACGCCTTCGCAAACTACGCGCTGTGCCCGCTGCGCACGGATGCGCCACTGCCGGAGGTGAGCGTGGAGCTGGGCAGGGCGGCGCATGTGGAGACGGAGCTGACGGGGCCGGAATACGCCCTTGTGCGCAAGACCGGCGCGCAGCCCGAATACTCCATGACCGTGGAGAGCGCCGTGCCCGCGCCGGTGCACGCGGGCGACAGACTTGGCGTGATGACTGTCAGCATTGGCGGCACGGCCGTGGCGGAGGTGCCCGTGGTGGCGGCGGACGACGTGCCGCGGCTGGGCTTTCTCGGGCTGGCGGGGCTTCTGGGCGGAAGGATGCTGGGGCTGTAGGCTGCCGGTGCAGGCCGCACGCGCGGGCTTGGCCGGGGCGGATGAGCGAAATTTCAAAAATTCGTCATTTTGCACACGCGCGGCGGCACAGAAAACTGTTGAAAAGCTGCCAAAAGCGTATATAATATCCTTATAATTTATATTATTGCTGATCACTGACACACAAGAAAAACGGAGGTCAAGAAAAATATGGTCAAAGTCGATCTGACCGGCGCAGCCGGTTTTCTGGGAAACGGCCCGGATTATGAGGCCGCCGAAAAGGCTTACGAAACTCTGCTGAACAAGTCCGGCCTCGGCTCGGAGTTCACCGGCTGGCTGGATCTTCCGCGGCGCATAAAGGACTATGAGCTTAACAAGATAATCGCCACGGCAGAGAAGATACGCGCCCGCTCCAAGGCGCTGGTGGTGATAGGGATAGGCGGCTCCTACCTCGGCGCACGCGGCGCGATAGAGCTGCTCAAGCCCATCCCCGGCCCGAACGACCCGAAGATATTCTTCGTCGGCAACGGCATATCCGCCGACGCGCTGTGCGGCACGATAGAGCTGCTGGGCGACATGGATTTTGACATCAACGTCATTTCCAAGTCCGGCACCACGCTGGAGCCGGCTATCGCCTTCCGCATCTTCCGCGAGCTTTTGCAGAAAAAGTACGGCGACAAGGCGAACGAGCATATATTTGAAACGACGGACGCGCACAAGGGCGTGCTGAAGGAGCTGGGCGACGAGTTCGGCTGGGAGACCTTCGTCGTGCCCGACGACGTCGGCGGGCGCTACAGTGTGCTGTCGGCTGTCGGCCTGCTGCCTATGGCTGTGGCCGGGATAGACGTGCGCAAGGTCATCGACACGGCCATTGCGGAGTTTTCAAAGCTGGACGACCGCGGCATAGACAATCCCGCGTGGCAGTATGCCGCCGCGCGCCAGCGCCTTTACAAGAACGGCCACAATATTGAGATATTCGCCTGCTATGAGCCGAGCTTCCGCTTCATGGCGGAGTGGTGGAAGCAGCTTTTCGGCGAGAGCGAGGGCAAAAACGGCATCGGCATCTTCCCCGCCTCCGTCGAGTACACGGCGGACCTGCATTCCATGGGGCAGTACATCCAGGACGGGCCGCGCGCAATGATGGAGACAGTCGTGCGCTTCAAGCGCTCACACAACAGCTACGCCGTGCCCTTTGAGGAGGCCGACGCGGACGGGCTGAACTACCTCGCGGGGCGCGATCTGACGGATATAAGCGCGACCGTGGCGGAGGCCGTGAAGGAGGCGCACATCTCCGGCGGCGTGCCGAACATGATCATCGAGGTGGACAGGCGCGACGAGGAGGGCTTCGCCTCGCTGGTGTGCTTCTTTGAGATGGCCTGTGCCATATCCGGCTACATGTCAGGGGTCAACCCCTTCAACCAGCCGGGCGTCGAGGCGTACAAGAAGAATATGTTCCGCATGCTGGGCAAGCCCGGCTGCTGAAAGACATAGAAAAAATTACAGCGAAAAGGACGGAGAACCGAAATGAAGAAAATAGCCATAGTTTTGCTGAGCATCGTCATGATGCTGTCCTCCCTCGCCTGCGCACTGCCGCAGGGGATGAGGATGAGCGCAAGCTCCCCCGCCGCGCAGCAGACGGAGAAGGACGCGGCAAAGGAAACCGATGATGCAGCGAAGTCTGACGCCAAGGCAGACGACAAAGCAGACGACAAAGCCGAAGCTGACGCGGATGCTGATGCTGATACTGACGCCGAAGCTGATACTGACGCCGGGGATACAGAGGAACCGGATGACGGACGCTTCCCGGCGGAGCTGTTCGGCGTGTGGAAGCTCGTATCCTGCGAGGGGCTTGAGCAGAATGAGGCAAAATCGTTCGGGCTTTTTGTAGTCAACTATGACGGGCAAGTCGTGAATTCCCGCAGTGGTCCTTATGCAATATACGACGAAGATGACGCAGAAACCGCGACGGTGGTCGGCGATGAGATCGTGATCCCGTCACTTGAGGATGCTAAGGAGGATGAGGAGGCCGATCTCCACCTCTACTACTCCGTTGAGGATTCCGAGGACGGCCCGGTGCTGACACTGAGCATTATCGGCGAGGTCTATGACACAAGCGAGACCGCCAAAGCAGACGCGGAGAAAATAGTTGCGTATGAGATGGATGCGGAACTCGTATACGAGAAAGCAGACGGCGAGGACTTAACGGTGCTGTACGAATACGCGATGATAGGCGACTGGACCGACAGCAACGGAAGAACTTGGACATTTAAGCGCGTAGAAGATGAGAGTCATAGAGATGTCGAGTTTGAACTGCGAACAAAAAGCGGTGGAAAAATCAAGTGCAGCATCACTGATCCTGTCAAATTTGAATATGATGAGACCGCAGACGAGATCCTGGCGTCCTTTAAATTTGAGAACAGAAGAAACAACATCATCGACGCGGAGGTCGAAAGCTTTGACGGCTATACCCTCGTGCTCACGCTCGACGACGAGACGCTTGAGCTGACAAGGGTGAAGTAAGCGCAATGCTCATAGCGCATAAAATTCAATATTGAAACGCAAACCGCGGCCCGGAATGCATCCGGGCCGCGGTCCAGCTTGTCAAAAAAAGCCTCGCAGAGTTT
>URPU01000117.1 GCA_900549865.1 uncultured Eubacteriales bacterium | reverse complement strand
ATTAGGATATAATGTACCTTTGAGGAGCAAGCTTGTTCGTTCCTTGCGTGTATCATGCAACATTAGCAACCTTGGAACAATCACAGGCTATAAAGGTTTGACCCCAATGATAAACAGCTATGTTGTCAATAGTACGATGGGTATTGACGACAAGCGCAACTATCCATTATACCGTACTTACTCATTGGGACTGAGTGTACAATTTTAAAACGAAAAGAGTATGAAAACGATTATTAAATACATATTAGCAGCACCGTTAATGCTTTGTTTCAGCAGCTGTCTGGATGAGCATCCCAAAGACCAGCTGGACCAGGAGGCAATCTACAACAATGCTGATAATATATACAAAAACGCAGTAGCTTCCCTGTACAACTACATAGGGAGCAATCAGGAGTCGGACTCGTATATGCCGCCGCCGATGAATTCGCGCAGGAGGCTGTCGGGCGCGACGAGCTCCTCGCTTATGTGGCCGAAGAGCTGTATTGCGGGAAGCACGCTGCGAAGCTCCTCAAAGCGCTCTATCCCGGCGGGAACGGTGCTGAAAAGCTCCGTTGCGACGGAGTTGAACACCGCCGGTTCATACGGCAGGGAGGAGTCGAACTGGAAGTCGGCCTTATCCTTGAACGGGGAGATGTTCAGCTTCTCACCGCGGCGGACGTTGGCCCACATGGCCATGGTCTCTGCCGGGTCTGAGCCGCGGAAGAGATAGTCGCGCACGGTGCGCCGCACGAGGCGGAACCACGTGCCCTTGAACACGACCTGCCCCTTGAACTCCACGTTGCTGCGCGCGGAGATATAGAGCTTGAACGCGTCGGGGTGCTTTTCGGTGATGATATCGTTCAGGGCGTGTATGCCCTCGAAGATGACGACCTCGTCGCTCTTTAGGCGGATGGAAGAGGACGGCTCCTGTATGCGCATCTTGCGGGAGAACTCGTACTTGGGAACGAATATGCGCTCGCCCGCGGCGAGCATGTCAAAATGCCTGTTGAGAAGCGCCATGTCCAGGCACTGGGGCGACTCAAGGTCGATCTCCCCCTCAGGCGTGCGCGGGCACGTGGCGGGGTCGATGGTCTTGAAGTAGTTATCCATGCTGACATAGTGCGTGCCGATGCCGCGGCGGTTAAGCTCCCAGGCGATCTTCATGGCGGTGGTGGTCTTGCCGGAGCCGGACGGGCCGGACAGCAGGACTATGGGGCTTTTCGCGCAGTTTTCGCTGATGAGCGCGGCGGCCTTCTCCACCTTCTGCTGATACTGTGCGTCGCTCTCCTCGACAAAGCCCTTCGGGTCGGACACGGTGCGGAAATTGATATCCTCAAGCTGGTATGCCATTGTTTATTCCTCCTTGCATATTGCGTGGCCTTGGATGTTTTCTTCATAAAACCGGCGGATCCTGTCCTTGTCGGCACAGGTCCGGTCGATATTGTTTATATACTCAAGCGGGTACTTCGGCGCCATGAGGCGGATGTTGCGCCCGCCGCCGGGGCAGACGAGCTTCGTCGAGCCGCCGCCGCCCATGGCGAGGATGCTGCAAAGCTCCTCCATTATACATATGTTGTAGAGATTGACGCGGCCGCCGCGCGCCCAGCCGACGTTTTCAAAGCCGCCGGACATGAACTTCTGCCTGTAGAGGTAATACGGGGCGTAGCCCGCGGCTGTGAGCGATGCGCGCGCGTAGTCGAGCATCGCGCCGACCTCCGCCGCCGTGGGCAGCGCTGCGCCCTCCAGCGTGATGCGCGAGCCTTTCTTCAGCGACAGGGTGTGCACGGTCACGTTCTCCGGCGCGAGGGAGAGGACCTTCTCAAGCGTGGCGCGGAAGGAGTCCACCGTGTCGGACGGCAGGCCCGCGATGAGGTCCATATTCACGTCGAAGCCGCCGACGGCGCGCACGGCCTCCAGCGCCGTGATGATGTCCTGCGCCGTGTGGCGGCGGCCGATGACCTCCAGCACAGCGTCGGACATGGTCTGCGGGTTGACGCTTATCCTGTCAACGCCGTGCCGCCGCAGGACGCGCAGCTTTTCATCCGTTATCGTGTCGGGGCGGCCGGCCTCGACCGTGTATTCGCGCAGCGCGGACAGGTCGAAGCGCGCGGCAAGGTGCGTGCACAGCTCGTCGAGCTGGCAGGCGCTGAGCGTTGTGGGCGTGCCGCCGCCCATGTACACCGACACGACGCGCAGGCCAAGCTCACGCACGACGGCGGCCGTGGCGTCCAGCTCCTTATAAAGCGCGTCGAGGAACGGCGGGATGAGCTTCATGCTCTTCTCCACGGACTGGCTGACGAAGCTGCAATAGGCGCAGCGCGTGGGGCAGAAGGGAATACCGACGTAAAGGCAGATGTCGCGCGCGCCGAGGCTGGCCTGTGCGCGCAGGGTCTCGCGGCAGGTGTCAAGGCACAGCCGCGCGCGCTCCGGCGTGACGTCGTACTTCTCGATAAACTCCCTCTCCGCCGCGGCCTCATCGGGCGCGGTCCTGAGAAGGCCGCACAGAAGCTTCCCCGGCCGCACGCCCGTCAGCGCGCCCCAAGCCGGCCGGCCGATGCCGGAGGCGAGCGCGGCGCGGTAGACCGCGTTTTTTATAAGGCGCTGGCAGTATCTGTCCGTCATGAGATCGTCCGTCATCAGCGACGCCTTTGCCGCGGCGCGCCCGTGCCAGCACTGGGTGCCGGAATGCAGCGCGCAGGTGGCCGTGACGAAGCTTTCGCCCCGGCTGAGGCGTATCTCCATCCTGTCGCCCTGCGGCTTCCCCGCGGGATACTCCGGCCGCTCAGCCGGGAACATCGTCAGCAGGATCTGCTCGGCGGCGTATTTATAATCATGTCCAAAGAAGTAAAGCTTCACGGCAAATCTCCGAATATCCGGCGAGCATCCCCACACGGCGGCAAATGGTACGGGAAATATGAATAGGATTCCCCACGTGCACCGCAGAAAGGGCAGAACACCCGCCTGATTTATCATGTAATTGTACCAGACATGGCGGCATATGAAAAGAGACAAATTGGGAAAACGGACAAAAATTTTAGGGAAAACGAAAAAATATGTTGGAAATTTCGGCGAACATGTTGTAAAATAGAGATGATAAGAATAAAGTAGGGGTAATTTTAAATGTATGCGATAGGAGACAAAATTATTTACGGAGAGAACGGAGTGTGCACGGTCGAGAAGATTGCCCCGCTGGAGATGTCGGGCGTGTCTGCGGAGAAGCTGTATTATTACCTGACGCCGTTCACGGGGACGGGCACATATTTTGCGCCGGTGGATTCGGGGGCGTACATGCGCCCGGTGATGAGCCGCGCGGAGGCGGAGGCGCTGATAGACGCCATACCGGGCATTGCCCCGGCCGTATGCAACGACAGCCGCTTCAACCATGTTGACGCATTTTACAGAGAGCTTTTCAAGCTGCACACCTGCGAGGCGCTGGTGTCGATAGTGAAGGGCCTGCGCGCGCGCATGAGCGAGCGCAAGACCAAGAGCAGCCGCGCGGAGGCCACGATGAAGCGCGCAAAGGACATCCTGCACGGGGAGCTTGCCGTGGCGCTGGGGATGGAGCTGGGCGATGTGGAGGACTACATAGCCAGCCGCATAGGCGAGGCGTGAAAATTTCCCGCAATGGGCGCAAAAAAAGCCTTGACATTGCGGAAAAACACGGTATAATTATTAAGCCTGTCAATAGATGGACAGGTATCCTTGCTCCTCTCTCGGGGAGGGGCCAATAGACCAAAAGGAGGTGCAATCATGGCAAAAGCAAGTGAGAAGTACGAAGTAATGTACATTATCGACCCCAACTTCACTGAGGAAGAGACCGCAGCTGTTGTTGAGAAGTTCAAGGCACTTGTTGAGGCAAATGGTACTCTGGAAGAGTTGGAGGAAATGGGCAAGCGCAAGCTCGCTTATGAGATCAACTACATTTCCGAGGGCTACTATGTGCTGATGAAGTTCACCAGCGGTGCTGATTTCCCCGCAGAGCTTGACCGTGTCCTCGGTATCACCGACGGCATCCTGCGTCGCCTGATAACTCTGCGCGCAGAGTAAGGAGAGCGGATCATGCTTAATCACATTGTTATTATGGGCCGTCTGACGAGGGATCCCGAGCTTCGGTATACCCAGTCGCAGACCCCCGTGGCGTCCTTCACTGTGGCGGTGGACCGCGATTTCGGCAGCCGCGACGGCGGAGAGAAGCAGACCGATTTTATCGACTGCGTCGCATGGCGCCAGACAGCCGAGTTTGTCAGCAAGTATTTCACCAAGGGCAGTATGGCGGTCGTCTCCGGGCGGCTGCAGATCCGCGATTGGACGGACCGCGAGGGCGGCAAGCGCCGCAGCGCGGAAATAGTCGTTGACAACATGTACTTCGGCGAGAGCCGCCGCCGCGACGGCGACACCGGCAGCACCAGCCACAGCACGTACAGCTACGACGCCGGAAAGAGCAGCAGCCCTGCTCCCACCTCCGCGTTCTCCGAGCTGGACGACGGCGACGAGGAACTGCCGTTCTGATCATAGCAGCCTCTGAACAGAGCGCCGTCAGGCGCTGATCATTGGTTGCTTGCAGGCACGGACATATTTACTGTCCGGCTATTCATGAAAAGGAGGAATCAGCTTTGGCTTTCGATAAGAACAACCCCAAGAATCGCAAGCGCAGAAAAGTTTGCCAGTTCTGCGTCGATAAGACGACGTCCATCGACTATAAGGACACCGCGAAGCTCAAACGCTACCTGTCCGAGCGCAGCAAGATACTGCCTCGCCGCACGACCGGCGTTTGCGCCATGCATCAGCGTGAGCTCACCGAGGCGATAAAGAGATCCCGTCAGATCGCTCTTCTGCCTTACGTGACCGACTGAGAAAATATTTGACAAGCCGCCATATCCGGCGCGCGAGGGGAAGCCCCTCTGCGTCCGCCGGGAAAAGGAGGCAGACCAGAAAACGGACACCCGGCATATGCCGCCGGTGTCCGTTTTTGCTTATTCCCGCGCCGAAAAGGGAATTGAAATATCCCCCGCGCGCGTGATATGATAGACAAAAGGCGAAAAGAAAGGACGGAACGAAATGGCTGTATTTGATGATTTTATGAAGCTGGATATCCGCGCCGGGACCATCACGGACGCGAAGGTCTTTGAAAAGGCGAGGAAGCCGGCGTATAAGCTGACGCTCGACTTCGGGGAAGAGATAGGCGTGAAAAGGTCGTCGGCGCAGATAACGGATCACTATAAGCCGGAGGAGCTTATCGGCAAGCAGGTGCTGGCAGTGGTGAACTTCCCGCCGCGGCAGATCGCCGACTTCATGTCGGAGGTGCTCGTTCTGGGAACCTACAGCGAGGGCGGCGTGGTGCTGATAACGCCGGACATGAAGGTCAAAAACGGAGACAAGCTCGGCTGACGCGCCGGGCATGTCCGTCCATATAAGAAGCGTAAGCTTCCCGATGAGTCTGCCATTCGCACCGGCTCGGAGCAACGGCTTCCGGTTCGCCGGACCGATAAGATACCTATAGGAACAAAAGGGCGCGCCAAAAGGCTCCCTGCTGGTAAGACAGTAAAATTCAATTTTCTTGGAACAGGCATGATTTCGGTCATGCCTGTTCCGCTTTTAGAAGCTCATCCACGGGAATGTAGCCCACAAGGTCGTACTCAATATGTACCTTCTGTCTGCGTTTGCCGCTGGACTTGTCAGGCGCTTCTACATAGACTGCCTTGACAAGCTCTCTGAGGGCATAGGGGGTCAGCTCCGTGAGGGTGCTGTTCC
>URPU01000116.1 GCA_900549865.1 uncultured Eubacteriales bacterium | reverse complement strand
GCGGCGATGCACCCGGCGCGCAGACCCGCCTTTTCAAGCGCGTACACGCCCGCGATGGTGCTGCCGCCGGGACTGCAGACCTCGTCCTTGAGAAGCTCCGGGTGCTTGCCGGAGGAGAGGACCATCTGCGCGCTGCCGCACAGCATCTGCGCGGCGTAGCGTATCGCCTTGGCGCGCGGCAGGCCGCACTTCACGCCGCCGTCCGCCAGCGCCTCTATAAACATATAGGCGTAGGCCGGGCCGCAGCCGGAAATGGCGCTGGCCGCGTCGATAAGGCGCTCCTCCAGCGCGTCCACCGTGCCGCTGAGGGAGAGAAGCTCTTTGAACCCGTCAAGCTCCTGCGCCGTCACATTCGCGTTCGCGCAGTACAGCACGATGCCCTGCCCCACGGCGCAGGCCGTGTTCGGCATGATGCGTATCACTTTTTTATCCGCGCCGAGCGTCTGCGCCAGCTTCTCAAGGCTGACCCCGGCAAGCATGGAGACGAACACGGCGTCCGACGCCGCAATATCCGCGCCCAGCGCGTCTGCGATGTGCGCGAGCATCTGCGGCTTCACGCCGAGAAAGACGTAACGGCTTTCCGCCAGCACGCCTGCGGCGTCCTCCGCACAGCAGCCGAGGCGTTCCGCCGCCGCGCGGGTGCTCTCCGCGTTGCTGCACGAAACGGCGACCCTGCCGCCGCTCACGCGCTTTGCCGCGGCCAGCGCCAGTGCGCCGCCCATGTTCCCCGCGCCGATGAATCCGGCTTCGTATTTTTTCATCTTTCAGTCCTCCTGTGCTCAGCGTATCTGCCCGCTGCCGCGGATGATGTACTTATAGGTGCTCAGCTCGTCCAGCCCCATGGGGCCGCGCGCGTGCAGCTTCTGCGTGGATATGCCCATTTCACAGCCAAGGCCGAACTCGCCCCCGTCGGTGAAGCGCGTGGAGGCGTTGACGTACACGGCGGCGCTGTCCGTTTCGTTGACGAAGCGCTCCGCGTTTTCGGCGCTCTCGGTCACTATGGCGTCACTGTGGTGCGTGGAGTGCGCCAGCACGTGCGCGATGGCGGCGTCAAGACTGTCCACCACTGCCACGGCAAGCATATAGTCCAGAAACTCCGTGTCAAAGTCGGCCTCACCTGCCGGTGTGCCGTCTATTATCTGCGCGGCCGCAGCGTCAAGGCGCAGCTCAACAGGCGTAAGCCCGGCACGGCGGCGCTCATCCACCAGCGCGGCCTTCAGCATCGGCAGAAAGCGCGGCGCAGCGGCGCGGTGCACAAGGCATACCTCCTCCGCGTTGCAGACGGAGGGGCGGCTTGTCTTGGCATTTATAATGATGCGCAGGGCCTTGTCCAGATCCGCGTATTCATCGACGTAAACATGGCAGATGCCCGTGCCGGTTTCTATGCAGGGCACAGTCGCGTTGGCGACGCAGGCGCTGATAAGGCGCTTGCCGCCGCGCGGGATGAGCAGATCCACAAGCCCCTTGGCCTGCATGAGCTCTGCCGCCCCGGCGTGGCTCGTATCCTCGACGATATTGACGATGTCCTCATCCCCGCCTGCGGCGGCGATGCCCTTCTTGAGCGCGCGCACGATGGCGCGGGCGCTGAGGATGGCCTCCTTCCCGCTGCGCAGCATGCACACGTTGCCGCTTTTTATGGCCAGCGCCGCCGCATCGGAGGTGACGTTCGGGCGGCTTTCATAGATTATTGCGACAAGGCCGAGAGGAACCTGCACCTTATAGATATGCATACCGTTCGGGTGCACGGTCTCGGAGAGGATGCGCCCGGTGTGGTCGGGCAGGGCGGCCGTTGCGCGTATTCCGTCCGCCATGCCGCGCACGCGCTCCTCGTCGAGGCGCAGCCGGTCCAGCATCACCTCGGATATATGTCCGCGCGCCCTGTCCATGTCCTGCCCGTTGCAGGCGAGGATGTCCCCGGCGCATTCCTCAAGGCTTGCGGCCATGGAGAGGAGAATGCGGTCCTTCTCCTCGGCGGAGGCGCCGCGGATGCTGCCCCAGGCCGCCCTTGTTTTTTTCAAAAGCTCAGTTGTCGTCATGGCGTTTCACTCCTTCGTTTTCGTTTTGCGCGCCAGAAAGCGCGTGCCTGCCGGTTTCCCGGCGACTATGTCGTAAAGTATCGCGGGCTTCTGGCCGTTTGCTATCACCATTTCACAGCCGGCTGCCGTCGCTATCTGCGCGGCGTGCAGCTTTGTGACCATGCCGCCCGTGCCCAGCGCCGAGCCGCTGCCCCCCGCGAGGGAGAGGATGCCGCCGTCTATCTCGTCCACGGTGTCTATGAGCTTCGCATCCGGGCATTTGTGCGGGTCGGCGTCGTAAAGCCCGTCTATATCGGAGAGGAGAATAAGAAGCTCCGCCGATATCTTTGCCGCGACCTCGGCCGACAACGTGTCGTTGTCGCCGATGACTATCTCATCCGTGGAGACGGTGTCGTTTTCGTTTATGACCGGCAGCGCGCCAAGCTGGAGCAGGCGCTCGAGCGTGTTGCGGAAGTTGCTTGCGCGGTGGCTTGCGCCGTCGGACAGATCCGGCGCGGTGATAAGTATCTGCGCGACGATGTGGTTGTACTCGGAGAAGAGCTTGTCGTAAAAATACATAAGCTCACACTGACCGACGGCGGCCGCAGCCTGCTTTGTCGGCATGTCCGCCGGGCGCGCGCCGAGACTCAGCTTCCCCACGCCCATTCCTATCGCGCCGGAGGAGACAAGGACTATCTCATGCCCGGCATTTTTTAGGTCGCTGAGCACCTTGCATAAAAGCTCCATACGCTGGATGTTCAGCCGTCCGGTCCCGTGCGCCAGCGTCGATGTGCCGACCTTCACGACGATCCGCATTTTCATCACCCCTGTATATTTTTGATTTAAAGTATAATAGCACTCATCAATGTATAAATACAATAGGAAGTTTGCCCAAAATGGGCAAACTTCCGTAAAGAAACGTTAAAAATGTGCTGCAAAGTAAACAGACTGCGCAGCGGGGAGCTGTCACTTCCCCATGAGGGCTTTCAGCTTTGCGCGGATGGCGCGCTCCGCCTCGGCGGGGTCGGTGATATCCCACACGGCACTCTCCATCGGGCACAGGCCGGTGTTGGTGCGGTTGGCGATGGCATCGACAAGCGTGTCGCAGGTGCACGGCAGGGAGTAGCGCGTGAAAACCTCCTGTGCGGCGCGGCTCATGATAAGCGCGTGCACGGCCTTTGCGCCCAGCTCCACATAAAGATAGGCGGCGGCGCGGCCGACGACCCTGTCCGCCACGCAGTAGCCCGCGAGACTGCGCGCATCGTCAATAAGGTCGAGAAGCGGCTTCACGCCGCGCGCGCGGCTCGTATATTCATCATCCCCGCGGCAGGCGGCGCAGGTGTAATCGCCGGAGGAGAGAAGCTCCAGCGCCTTTTTCATGTCTGCATCCATATCAGGTCTCCTTGAGGCAGATTTTTCGTTCACGCGTAAATTATCCACCATTTTTTTCGCGCGGTCAAGTGCGAATCACGCAAAAGGGCGTGGATTTTTTGCGTTGGATATAGTAGAATCTATGCATATATACCGCGGCGCGGCGGAGGGGAGCATATGAAGAACACATCGCTATGCTATATAGAGCGCGGCGGGCAGTATCTGATGCTGCACCGCGTGAAAAAAGTGAACGACGAAAACCACGACAAGTGGATAGGCATCGGCGGCAAGTTTGAGCCGGGGGAAAGCCCGGAGGAATGTATGCAGCGCGAGGTGACGGAGGAAACGGGCCTGACGGCGCGGGAATGGCGCTATCGCGGCATAGTCACCTTTGTGTCGGACGAGTGGGGAACGGAGTACATGCATCTTTTCACCTGCACCGGCTTCACCGGCACGCTGCGCGAGTGCGACGAGGGCGTGCTGGAGTGGATAGACAAGCGCGCGCTGCTCGCCCTGCCCATCTGGGAGGGGGATAAGATTTTCCTGCGCCTTCTGGACGAGGGGGAGCCGTTTTTCTCCCTCAAGCTCAATTACAGCGGCGACAGGCTGACCGCGGCGGCGCTGAACGGCGTGCCGCTGAATGTGTGACGGAGGAGAACATTATGCTGAAAGACAATCTGACGGTACTCAGGAATATATGCGGCCTCACGCAGGAGCAGGTCGCGGAGAAGCTGGGCATTTCCCGGCAGGCCTACGGCAAGTGGGAGCACGGCGACACCGTGCCGGATATAGACAAATGCGCCGCGCTTGCGCAGCTGTACGGCACGACGCTGGATGCGCTGGTGAACTTCGACGGCGGAAGCGCAGAGCTCGCCGTGCCGCCGCCCCCGAAGGGGAAGTACATCTTCGGCAGCGTCGTCATGAACGAGCGCGGCCAAATAGTTATCCTGGAGGCCGCGCGGGAGGCGTTTTCCCTTTCCCCAGGCGACAGGCTGATAATGCTGGGCGATCTTGACGAGGGGATAGCGATGATGCGCGAGGAGGACTTCGTAGCGCGCAGCCGCACGGCGATGACGCTTGCCGGGCAGGACGCCGGGAAATAAAAACGCGGCCCCCGTAAAAGAACAGGAAGCCGCGTATTTTGAAGCTTATATGAGCGCGCCGGCGAACATCACAAGCGCGAGGATGACTATGCACCAGCCGGCAATGTGTGCGCCGCGGAAGCGCTCCTCCTTCGTGTCGGGTATCGCGTCCAGATTCTCCATCGGCGCGGAGGAGAAGAAGCGCTTATCCTGAATGAAGCCGACAGCGCCGTACAGAAGAAGAAAGTACGCCGCCATTATGATGAGGATCGACACCGCAGTTATCGCCATAAAAATCCGACCATCTTGTTGAAATTATAAGAATTATAAGCAAATTATAGCTCGCGCGGCCGCGGAATTCAACGCCCGCCGCGCATATACGCGCGCATGTGAAAAACGGGTACCCGGTGCAGAATCGGATACCCGTTTGCTGTTTTCTTATCCTGCCTTGCAGGGGGGCTTTCGCCGAAAAATCACTTGCCGAACCAGTTGATGATGTGGCGCGGGCAGACCTCCGCACAGTGGCCGCACTGGACACACTTCGAGGTATCGACCTGGGCGAGGAAATCGACCACGGTGATGGCGTCCGCCGGGCACTCGCGCTGGCACTTCATGCAGCCGATGCAGCCGTAGTCGCACATCTTCATGACCTTTGCGCCCTTGTCGTGGTTGCCGCAGGCCGGCATGACCTTCTGGCTTTCGGGGATGAGCTTTATGATGCTCTTGGGGCAGGCGTCCGCGCACGCGCCGCAGCCGACGCAGCGCATACGGTTGACCTTTGCAACGCCGTCAACAATGTGGATGGCGTCGAACTGGCAGGCTCTGGTGCAGTTGCCGAGACCGATGCACGCGAAGGTGCAGGTCTTGTTGCTCTTGCCGCCGAAGAGCATTGCCGCGCGGCAGTCAACGGGGCCGGTGTAGTTGAAGCGAAGCTCCGCATGGCCGATAGTGCCGGAGCAGGGAACGAATGCGACCTGCTTTTCGACATCGGCGCCGGAGACGCCCATGATCTCTGCGACCTTTGCCGCGGTCTCAGCGCCGCCGGCAACACACTTGTTGGTGGGCGCTTCGCCCGCCGCAACAGCGGCGGCGTAGCCGTCACAGCCGGGGTAGCCGCAGCCGCCGCAGTTTGCACCGGCGAGGCAGGCGCGGATCTCGGCCTGCTTGGGATCGACCTCGACGTGGAATATCTTGGACGCATACGCCAGCAGCGCGCCGAAAAGGCCGCCCAGCACGCCAAGCACGAGGATGGAGAGAAGAATAGCTTTCATATCTTTACGCCCTCCCTATCAAAAGATCTTCATGCCGCTGAAGCCCATGAAGGCAAGCGCCACGAGAGCAGCGGACACGAGGCAGATGGGGAAGCCCTTGAAGCACTCGGGGTAATCGGCGAACTCAACGCGCTCACGCACGGTGGCGAACAGCACGATGGCCAGCATGAAGCCCAGGCCGCCGGTGATGCCGTAGACCACGGACTCAATGAAGTTGTAGTGGTTCTGAACGTTCAGAAGCACGACGCCGAGGACCGCGCAGTTGGTGGTGATAAGGGGAAG
>URPU01000115.1 GCA_900549865.1 uncultured Eubacteriales bacterium | reverse complement strand
CGCTGAAGGTGATGAGACGGAAATCGGGATTCGAGGCGAGGCATCCGCGTCTTAAGGCGTTGATGGCCAGCGCTTTGTTTTTCGCGTTAAACACCGTGCTGCCCGCGATGATGACGTCTGCGCCGTCATGAATCACGCTTTTCACGTTTTCCAGATTGATCCCGCCGTCCACGCCGATGCGAAGCTCCGGATTGATCTGCATACGCCGAATGGCCTGCACTTTTTTCGCCGCTTCCGGCATGAATTTCTGGCCGCCAAAGCCTGGGTTTACCGTCATAACCAAAACAAGCTCCACCTGGTTTAGCATGTTCATCAAAATCAGCTCCGGCGTGTTGGGAGAGATGGCAACGCCGGCCTTTAAGCCATATTGGTGAATTAAATCCACGCTCTTTTTCACATCGCGTTCTGCTTCCATATGCACAGTGATGATGTCTGCCCCGGCCTCTGCAAAGGCGGGAATATAGCGAATGGCGTCATCCACCATCAGATGCACATCCAGCGGCAAATCCGTATGCGGGCGGCAGGCAGCCAATACGCAGGGGCCAAAGGTGATATTCGGCACAAAATTGCCATCCATCACGTCTACATGAATCCAATCTGCCCCGGCCTGCTCTAACGAAGCAACCTCCGAGCCAAGGCGGGAAAAATCCGCCGATAAAATAGACGGGCTGACCAATACTTTATTCATAGCGTTTCCTCCATTTTTCCTGTACTTGCTGCAAAATTTGCAGATAGCGCTGATAGCGCGGTTCATCCAATTTCCCCTGCGCCACAGCTTGTTTTACGGCGCAATCCGGCTCTGCATTGTGCAGACAGCCGTCAAACCTGCATTGGTTTTGATAGGCATCAAACTCCGGATACAGCGTATAAAGCGCTTCCGGCTCCATCAAGGGCAGCTCCATCAAGCTGAAGCCCGGCGTATCCACCAGCGTGCCGCCCAAAGGCAGAGGAAGCAATTCGGCATGGCGGGTGGTGTGTTTGCCGCGGCTTGTTTTTTTGCTCAGTTCTCCGGTTTGAAAGGCGTGCCCCGGCAAAAGCGCATTGGTAATGCTGGTTTTGCCCACGCCGCTTTGCCCGGAAAGGCAGATGGTTTTGCCCCGGGTTTGCTGTTTTAATTGCTCTATGCCCTCGTTTGTAAGGGTGGAAACAAGCAAAGGATCAAACGCGCGGTAGCTTTGCAAAAAGCTGTCTTTTTGCGCAGGAGTTGCCAGATCGCATTTATTGAGCACCACGCGCACGGGAATATGCTCCCGCCGGCAGTTTGCTAAAAGCTTATCCAGCAAAAGAAAATCCCCCTTGGGCTTTTTCATGCAAATGACGGCCCATAAAAGATCTATATTGGCCACAGCGGGGCGGATCATTTGATTTTTGCGCGGCAAAATCTCATCAAACGCGCCTTCTTTGCCCTCTTCCGGCTCTTGAAAGAGCACATGATCGCCGGGCAAAGGGCGGATCTTCCACTCCTCGGGCGCGGCGCGCTGACACTCAGGGTCGAGCCAGTAGAAGCTGTAGCTCTTATACGGCGTGAAGTAGCCTAGCTGCTCCGCCAGCTTTTCATAGCGCGGCACCCAGTAGAACTTGCACAGATTCTCGTCATAGCGGGTGTAGCGCCACGCGTCGCCCTGCTCCTCGGAGGAGACGGTGCTTATCTTGCAGTTCGGCGCTTTCTGCGCCATCTCCTGCACCTGCTCCTCCGGAACGGGCGTCTTTGTGCCTATCCACAGGCGCTCCAGCTCCGTCAGACCGTAGAGCGGGGAGATATCCGTGATGTTGGGGCAGTTGGAAATGTTCAGATGCCGCAGCGACGTGAGCCCGGAGAGCGGGCTGAGGTCGGAGACGTTCGTGGTGAATATCTCGAGATACTCAAGCTTTGTGCAGCTCTTGAGCGGGCTTATGTCCGAAAGCGGATTCATCGCCACGATGAGCACCTCAAGCTCCGGCATGCTTTCGGCAAAGCCGAGACTGTAGATCGACTCGTTATGGCCGAGGTCTATGTACTTCACCTTCGTGCAGTATTTGAGCTTGTCCACCTCGGCGTCGTCAAGAATGCCGCCGACGGAGGGCTTGGAGGCCAGAATGCGGTCAGTATCCGTGCGCACGCTGTAGAGCTGGCCGAACCAGATGCGCCACACAACGTCCACCTGCGGGAACTGGTCGCGGATGGCCTGCATACGCTCATACGACAGCCCCTGAACTATGCCGCGGTCGTCCATGTCGAGCGTCTTGCAGTTTTTCAGCGCCGGAAGCGCCTCCACGGCGGCCGCGCCGTCGTCGGTGATCTGTATGCCGCTGAGGTCTATCGTCTCATCGGCGAGGGTGAAGCTCTTCCCGTAAAGCGTGAAGGAATACGAAAATTCCGCCTGCGGGCCGGCCTCGACGAGCATGGCGATGTCCGCCCAGCTTAGCTTTGTAGAATCCTCGCTTCCAAGCTCAACGCTGGTGAGGCTCTTCATGCAGGGGAGGTATTCAGCGATGAGCGCCGCGTCATCCGCGTCGATACCGCTGAGGTCGAGCGCCGTCTCCGCGAGGGAGTAGGACGCGCCGCCGACCGTGAAGCTGTAGGAAAAGCTCTTTCCGGGGCACGCGGCCTCAAGCGCGGTAAGATCCTCCGCCGTGAGGGGGGCGGCGCTCATGTCGCTGCTGCCTAGATCGACCGACTCCACCATGGGCAGGTATTTGAGACAGGCCATATATTCCTCAAGCGTGTCATGCCCGATGCCGGAGAAGTTGACGGCCTGCGCGCGGTTTTCCGCCTTCGCGCCGCTGGGCAGGGTCACGTCATAATAGACCTCCACCTCCGGATGCGCAGAGGCCCAGGCATATATCTCCTCCACACAGGCGCTGCCGCGGAAGTCCGCCGTTTGCAGGGCCGTGAACTCGGAGAGCTTTTCCGTCTCCCCATCGTGCAAGACGACGGCGATGGAGGCGGCGTCCTTTTTGAAGCTGCCCTCCTCAAAGGCGACGGAGTGCGTGACCGTGGCCAGCGCCCCGCCGAAGGAGAGCTGCGACAGCCACGATGCGCTGCACAAAACCAGAAATATGACGTATATGATAACAACGACGCCGGCAAGCCTTTTGCCCTTCATCCGCAAACCTCCGCAGCGCGGGCGTTCCGCGCCCGGCGCTTTCTCCTAACAAAAATCTTAATAACATACATTAAAATAGATACATAAATAAGTATAGCATTACCGTCCGGCTTTTGCAAGGGCGGCGCTTGACAGATGCGCGCGCGGGCTGTATCATTGAACTGGTATCATAATACCGCAGCAAAACGTGAAACGGATGTGACCAGACATGAAATACACGGTGGACAGACACGCCGGGCGGCCAGCGTACATACAGCTTTATGAGCAGCTTCGCGCGGACATCGCCGCGGGGAATATAGAGAGCGGGGCGCGGCTGCCGTCAAAGCGGCTGCTGGCGGAGGAAACGGGCGTGAGCGTCGTCACGGCGGAGCACGCGCTTGCCCTGCTTATCGACGAGGGCTACGCCGAGGCGCGGGAGCGCAGCGGATGCTTTGCCTGCGCCGCCATCGGCGGGCGCGCCGCGCAGGGCGCGCCGCGGGCGAGGCTGGAGGATATGAGCGCACTGAGCGGCGTGCCGGAGGACTTCCCCTTCTCCGTGCTGGCAAAGACGATGCGGAAGGTGCTGAGCGATTATGACAGGCGCATACTCTCCCGCGCGCCCAACTCCGGCTGTGCGGAGCTGCGCACGGAGCTGGCCGGATACCTCGCGCGAAGCCGGGGCATAAGCGTGCGCCCGGAACAGATCGTGGTGGGCTCCGGCGCGGAATACCTGTACGGCCTTGTCGTGCAGCTTCTCGGGCGCGGAGAGCGCTGCGCGCTGGAGGATCCGTCGTATGAGAAGATACGCCTTGTATACGAGGCGAACGGCGCGCATTGCGAGAAGCTTCCGCTGGGCGCGGACGGCATTGAAAGCGCGGCGCTTGACGCGTGCACGGCGCGGGTGCTGCACGTGACGCCGTTTCACAGCTACCCCAGCGGCGTGACGGCGACGGCGGCGAAGCGCCGCGAATACGCGCGCTGGGCGCGCGAGCGGGATGCGTATATAATAGAGGACGACTACGATGCGGAGTTCTCGGCGCTGCTGAAGCCGGTGGAGACGGTGTTCTCCCTCGCGCCGGAGAGAGTGATATACATGAACACCTTCACCAAGACCATCGCGCCCGCGATGCGCATGGGCTATATGGTGCTGCCGGAGGGGCTGATGGCGCGCTTTGAGGAGCAGCTGGGCTTCTATTCGTGCACCGTGCCCGTGTTCGAGCAGTACGTGCTGGCGGAGTTCATCCGCAGCGGTGAGCTGGAGCGCTATATAAACCGGCGGCGGCGCGCGCTGCGCGCACGCTTGAAGCCGTGAGCGCAAAGAGACAGCTTTCTCTTCCCGGCGGCGCTATAATCGCGCGTGGGGGAGGAGTTTGTTCACAATTCCGTTCAAAAAATTAACCGGGATTTAATTGAAACGGAACAAAAGCGGCGGTATCATAGTCATAGTAAGCAAGTCACACGAATCTGATAAGGGGGTCATTCAATGAAACTGAGAAAATTCTTGTCCGCGGCGCTGTGCGCGGCGCTTCTGGCGTGCCTTCTGCCCGCGGCGGCCTATGCCGACGGTGTGAAGTCCATCACGGCAAAGGAACAGGATGAGATCGCGGCGGCGGAGGACACAAGCGCCCTTGCGCTGGACGAGGCCGTGGTGAACCCGGCCGGGGAGACGCTTTATAACGACGGCGACATAGTATTCAACAACTACGGCACGGTCTACAACAACGGCGGCATAGTGTTCAATAACGGCGGCACCGTGTTCAACAACAGCGGCACGGTGTATAATAACGGTGGCATAGTCTACAATAACGGTGCACTTGTTTACAACAACGCGGGCACCGTGTTCAACAACGACGGCTCGGTCGAGGATAACGCCGCCGCGCCGGAGATAAGCGGCACGGATGACAGCGCGGCAGACGATAAGGCCGTTCCCGCGTCCGCGACCGGCAAGGACGAAGCCGCGGCGGAGGACAAGGCCGGTGATACCAAGAATGACGGCAAAAAGGCCGCCGATGACAGCAAATCCGCCGGTGAAAAGTCCGCCGGTGAGAAGAACAGCGGGCCGTATAAGATCACGCTGAGCGCGGATTACAGCGCCTTTGCGGACATAACCGGGCTTGACAGCGACAGCAGCATCGACGCGGATGCGGAGTGCGTCATCACCCCGAAGGAGGGCGTGATAATAACCGACGCCGTCACGACCTCCGGCGCGTGCAGCATGGATGAAAACGGCACTGTGACGCTGTCGAAGGCGGACCGCGACGGAAAGCTGACGCTGAAATTCCGCCTTGCGGCCCCGGTCGTCAGCCCCGGCTCTGACAGCTACGGCGACGACAGACTCATAACTCTCAGCGCCGCGGAGGGCGCGGACATCTATTACACCACCGACGGCAGCACGCCCACCGAGAAGAGCGACAAGTACAAGGAGCCGTTTGAGATAGACAGCAGCGTCATCGTCAAGGCGATCGCCGTGATGGACGGCGCGCGCACGAGCGAGACGGCGGAGGAGAGCTACGTTTACCCCGCGATACCGGATGTGGAGTTCGACACCGTTGCGGTGGGCTACCGCCAGCCGGACGCGAAGCCCCTCGTTGTGAAGAACACCGGGCTGGGCGAGCTGGTGATAGAGAGCGTCGCCCTTGAGGGCGGCGACAGCAGCTCCTTCATCCTCAGCACCACCGACGGCGGAACCGTCGCCACGGGGCAGAGCGACAACAAGACGTGGACAGTCGTGCCGAAGAAGGGCCTTGCGGCGGGCGAATATGAGACCGAGGCCGTTTTCACCCTCTCCTCCGGCGACAAGGTCAGCGTGGACATAGATTTCAAGGTCAGCAAGACCGCCGCAAAGGCAAAGACCTGAGCGGGAAAACCGCATACCTAATAATATATTGCCAGGCCCGCCGGACCGCCTCTATAGAGGCGGTCCGGTTTGCTTGTCAAAAAAAGCCTCGCAGAGTTTCGCGTCCGCAGACGCGAAAGCAGTATG
>URPU01000114.1 GCA_900549865.1 uncultured Eubacteriales bacterium | reverse complement strand
TTTTCCTCCATGGCGCGGATAAGCGTGGCCTCGGTATAGCGCGCAGGGGGCTGGGTGAACTGCTGGTCGGGCACCATTTTTTCAAGATACACCTGCTGCCCCTCGGTAAGGCTGGGCAGGGGGTTGTCTATCTCGGCGCTCTCCTCGTCCTTCGTCTCCTCGTACACGGCGGTATAACCGGCGAACTTCATTTCGGAATAGTTCGCGCGGAAGGTGTACCCGGCGCTGACGGTGTCCACGGAGACGTTGTCATAAACGGCGTTTGCCATCTGGCAGGCCGTGAAGCGGCCCCAGATGAGCCTGTAAAGCCTGTACTGCTCCTGTGAAAGATCCTTGCGCAGAAGCTCCGGCGTGAGGTTGACGTCCGTGGGGCGGATGGCCTCATGCGCGTCCTGCGCGCCGGCCTTGGTCTTGAAATGGCGCGGCTGCGCGGGGCAGTACTGCGCGCCGTAGCGTGCGGTTATATACGCGCGCGCGGCGGTGAGCGCCTCGTCTGAAAGGCGCAGAGAGTCCGTCCTCATATATGTTATGAGGCCGACGCTGCCCTGTCCGGATATCTCGACGCCCTCATAGAGCTGCTGTGCGATGGACATGGTGCGGCGCGGCGTCATGCCGAGGCGGCGCGACGCCTCCTGCTGGAGCGTGGATGTGATGAACGGGGGCGCAGGCGACTTCTGCTTTTCACCGCGCTTGACGGACTTGATGATGAAGGGCGCTTCCTTCACGGCGTCTATGACGGCGTTGACCTCCGCCTCGCTTTTAAGCTCCGCTTTCTTATCGTCCTTGCCGTAAAAGCGCGCGGTGAAGCTGCCGGTATTCTCCCCGCAGTTGAGATGCGCGTCAAGAAGCCAGTACTCCTCGCTTTTAAATGCCTTTATCTCTTCCTCTCGGTCCACCACCATACGCGTGGCGACGGACTGCACACGTCCGGCGGAAAGGCCGGTCTTTATCTTGCGCCACAGCAGCGGCGAAAGCTTATAGCCCACTATTCTGTCCAGTATGCGCCGGGCCTGCTGCGCGTCAACAAGGTCCTGATCTATGGCGCGTGGGTTCTTTATGCTCTCCGTGACGACCTTTTTGGTGATCTCATTGAAGGTGACACGCTTGGCCTTTTCATCGTCAAGGTCAAGAAGCTCCTTCAAATGCCATGAAATGGCCTCGCCCTCGCGGTCAGGGTCCGTTGCGAGATAGACCATGTCGGCGGCCTTTGATTCCTTTTTCAGTTCATTGATAAGCTCGCGCTTATCCTTGACGGGGATATACTGCGGCTCAAAGCCGTGCTCTATATCCACGCCCATCTTGCTTTTTGGCAGATCGCGCAGATGACCCATAGACGCCGTCACCTTATAGCCTCTGCCGAGATATTTTTCTATCGTTTTCGCCTTTGCCGGGGACTCCACTATGACGAGTTCCATTGTATTCCTCACTTTTTTGCTGTATTCAACGAAATGCGCCGCCCTGCCTCGCGGCGGATAAAGCCCTTTATCTCCAACACCGTAAGCTGGGCAAGCACCGTGGCGGCGCCGAGACCCGTGGCCTCTATTATATCGTCTATATGCGTTTTGTCATTATCCACCGCGGTTATTATCTTAAGCTGCGCCTCGTTGAGCTGGCTCAGCTGATCTTTCAAGTCAATATAGCGCCTGCCGTTTTTCTTGTCAATGACTTTTTTTGTGTTTTCATGGGGAACCGGCGCATTTTCCGGCTTTTTTGCCGGTTGGGCGCGCTTCGGCGCGACGGGTATGCGCGCCGCGTCTGCCGCCGGGGCATGCAGCTTTCCGGGGAAGAGCCATTCAAAATCGCACAGCACATCCCACCCGCAGGTGACGAGCTTTGCCCCGTCCTTGAGTATATCCAGCGTGCCGGCGCTGTTTTCCGCGTCGGCATTTCCGGGCACGGCAAATATCTCCTTGCCCTGCTCCGCCGCCTCGTTCACGAAAAGGCGGGTGCCGCTTCTCTCCGGCGCTTCCACCGCGACGACGCCGACGGCAAGCCCGGCGGTTATCCTGTTCCTGTCGCGGAAGAAGCCGCGGCGCGACGCCGTGCCGGGCGCGTATTCGCTTATAACTGCGCCGCTGTAGGCCACGTCGTCATAGAGGAAGCTTCTGTCGCTTTCATGCGCCGTGCCCAGCACGCCAATGCACGTTCCGCCGCCCAGCAGCGCCCCCTCGGCCGCGGCCGAATCAATGCCGTATGTAAGGCCGGACACTATCATGCCGCCGCACCCGACTATCTCTACGGCGATGTTCCGCGCCATTTTTATCCCGTATGGCGTGGCCTTCCGCGTGCCGACGACGGCGATAACGGCGTTTTCGTCCACGGGCGGGAGCTTGCCGCGCACGTACAGCACGGGCGGCGGCGCGAAGATATTCCTGAGCCGCGCGGGATAGGCGGCGTCCTGACAGCAGATGACATCAAGCCCCTGCTCTTCACATTTGCCGAGGATGCGGCTGACAGCGTCCATATCGCGCCGCTCAAGCAGCATCCCGTCCGCGCGGCGCACACCCTCAAGGCGCGCAAGCTCGCCCGACGGGGCGAAGAACGCGCGCTCGGCATCGCCGTAGTGCCGCAGGATCGCGGCCTTGCTCATCGCGCTGACCTCCGCATCCGCAAGCCACACCCAGTATTTCAATGCCGGCATTTCCCCGCCCCCTTTTATATCTTTTTATCTGGCCATTTCCCACATCACGACCGACGCCGCAACGCCCGCGTTGAGCGACTCACTGTCGGGCCGCATGGGAATGATGACCTCTCCCCGGCACAGCGCCAGAAGCGCCGCGCTCAGGCCGCTGCCCTCGCTTCCGATGGCAACGGCGGCGTTTTTCACGTCCACCCGGCGTATATCCGCAGCACGCGCAGACAGCGCCGCGCCGTACAGCGCAAGGCCGTTTCCCGCAAGCAGCGGCATAAGCTCATCCACGCCGCGGCACAGCACGCGCTGGCGGAATATCGCGCCCATGGTGGCGCGCACGGTCTTTGGATTATAAAGGTCCGCGCAGTTCCCCGTGAGAATGACGGCGTCGATGCCGAAGGCGTTCGCCGTGCGAATGACCGTGCCGACGTTGCCGGGGTCCTGCACGGACTCAAGCACGATGGCGCAGCGTATGGGCGCGGCGGTATCCTCCGCCGGGATCTTCACCGTGAAGAGCGGGCCGGGGCTGTTCTTCATCGGGGAGGCATAGTCGAAAAGCTCCTCACCGGCGGCATACTGCACAGCGCACGAAAGCCCCGGCACGGGCTGTGCCCGCTCCTTCCACAGAACACTCGTCACATCTGCGCCGAAGGCAAGCGCCTCATTGAGCGTCTTTATCCCGTCGCAGATATATTCGCCGCGCTCCGCGCGAAACTGCGCCTCCGCCGAGAGGCGGCGCAGCGCGCGGATATATTCGTTTTTACGTGAAGTAAGCTTCTCCATATGCAACTCTGCTTCTTTTATTAATTACATAATTATTCTATATTTAATCATTTTAACATATCTGCATTTTTTTGCAAGCGCTATGCGGGCAGAAAAACGGAATGCCGCGTTTTTGCAGCACGGCACTCCGCCTGTATCAACTCTTTTTACGCGTCATATACGCCCCCGGCACGGAGGCCAGCAGAAATATGAACGGCATGGCAAAGCATCTGTAGCGCGGCTGTATCTCGATAAAAAGATACACGAGTATCACGCCGCACAGCACCGCCGCGGCGATGAGCGGCGCGGGGCTTTCACCGCGCCTGCCGGAAAACGCGCCGCGCGCAAGCATGGCGCAGCCGCAGAGCGACAGCACGTATGCCGCGAAGCGCTCGGCCAGTTCAAAATGGCTGAGCTTCGTCAAAAGCGCCTCGACGCTGACGCCGGGCAGGATCTGCGCCGCTGCATTGACCCCGGCAGAGGTGAAGCAGGTATCCTCCGCGCTTATCCAGAAGTATTTGAGCTTCCCGTACAGGAAGGGCAGTATATCCGTTCTGCCGGTGATATAGCCCTTTATCACGGCACGGCTCTCCGCGCGGCGCTGGGCGGGGTCTGAAAGATAGAGCACGTATATGTCCTTATCCGTGACGGTGCCGCCGCTGTCGGGATTGAGGCCGACAACGAGCTTCCACTCCGGCACGGAGTTGCCGATGCCGTGCGGCGCGGCCCCGGCGGCGCGCAGGATGAGCCCCGCCGCCGTCTGAAAGAGGTAATACGCCCCCACGACCGCCGCAAGCGTCAGCACAAGCGTTAACAGCCGCTTTTTCGACGGGCGCTGGATGAACGCGCACAGCAGCGCGCACGCGCAGGCCGCGATAACGATGGCGGCCTCAGGGCGCATGAGATTGCCCAGCGCGAAAAGACAGCCAGCAAGCGCGCAGCCCCACAGGGACCGCGCGCGCAAAAGCGCATAAAGCCCGCACAGCACGAAGAAAAGCGACACTATCTGATTCGTCAGCACTGAGGTCAGCATTATCTGCCCGGGGTGCACGGCGTACAGAAACGCCGTGGCAAACGCGCAGCGCTTCGGCAGGAAATCCGCAGCGATGCGGAAAATAAGGAACGCCGTTCCCACGCCCCAGATGATGTTCATGAGCTTCAGCGCCGCCATGGACGGCCAAAGCTTCAATATAAGCGCCTCATACAGCACGAAGGGTATCTGATACTGCCACCACGAGTAGTAGCCCTCAGTCACGTCCGCCCATGTGAAGTCGCCCTGCGCAGATTGCAGTGCAGAGCCGTACATCATGGCAAAGTCGCTTGCAGGCTGTGTCGGCACCGTGAGCACGTACCACAGCCGCACGGCGGCGGCAAGGATGAGAATCATAACAAGCAGCGGCTTTTCAAAGCGCGCAAGCCGCCATATCGCCCACAGGGCCAGCGCAAGCGCGCACAGCATAACGAGCGACAGCGCGAACGCGCGCAGGGAACCCGCAAGCGCGCACAGCTCCGCCGCCGAGGCATAGGCGAAGAACGCCGCGAGAAGCGCGTACACCGCCGCCTCTATTATTCTGCCGGGCCGCCCCGGCTGCGTCGGGAGGCGCAGCGCGGAACCGGGCGTAAATATTTCCTTTTCCATGCGCGGCCTCCGTTTCTTTCTTATTTGCTCAAAATGAGATCCGCGATGCGCTCACATGCGTGCCCGTCGCCGTAGGGGTTGGAGGCGACAGACATTGCACGGTACGCCTGCTCATCAGTGAGCATCCGGGCAAACTCGGAATAGATCGTGTCCTCCTGCGTACCGACGAGCTTCAGCGTGCCCGCGGCGATTCCCTCGGGTCTCTCCGTCGTGTCGCGCATGACGAGCACGGGCTTGCCGAGACTCGGCGCCTCCTCCTGTATGCCGCCGCTGTCGGTGAGGATGAGATAGCTGCGCGCGAGGAAGTTGTGGAAATCCAACACCTCAAGCGGTTCAATGATGTGTATCCTGTCGCAGCCGCCCAGCTCTTCCGCCGCGGCCTGACGCACGACGGGGTTCATATGGATGGGGTATATTGCCTTGACGTCGGGGTGCTCATCCATGATGCGGCGGATGGCGCGGAACATATGGTGCATCGGCGCGCCGAGGTTTTCACGGCGGTGCGCGGTGATGATTATGAGTCGGCTGCCCTGCGCCCATTCAAGCTCCGGGTGGGTATAATCACGGCGGACGGTGGTTTTCAGTGCGTCTATGGCCGTGTTGCCTGTGACAAATATCGTCTCCGGCTTTTTCCCCTCGCGGAGAAGGTTCTGCCGGGAAAGCTCGGTGGGCGCGAAATTATACTGCGCGATTATGCTGACCGCCTGACGGTTGAACTCCTCCGGATAGGGTGACATGATGTCATACGTCCTCAGTCCGGCCTCGACATGGCCGACGGGTATTTGGAGATAGAAGCAGGCCAATGCCGTGACGAAGGTGGTGGACGTGTCGCCGTGGACGAGCACGACATCCGGCCGGACCTCCTCCAGCACTGCCTTTATCCGGTTGAGGATATTGGCCGTTATGTCGAAAAGATCCTGCTTGTCCTTCATTATGGAAAGGTCGTAGTCAGGCACGACGGAAAACGCCTCCAGCACCTGGTCGAGCATCTGCCGGTGCTGCCCCGTGACGCAGACCGTGACCTGCGCGCCGGGACGGGATTTAAGCTCATTCACGAGCGGGCACATTTT
>URPU01000113.1 GCA_900549865.1 uncultured Eubacteriales bacterium | reverse complement strand
ATACTGCTTTCGCGTCTGCGGACGCGAAACTCTGCGAGGCTTTTTTGACATGCTGATAACTATGTTATCATGTGCGGGCGGAAACTTCAATCGCAAAGATGTAAAAATTGCCGCGCAAATGCGCCCGCCATTGAAATATGCACGGCGTTGGGGTATAATGAACCTGATTTTCAAACATATTTCCCGTATGGAGAATTGCATGGACAGAACGCTGAATGAAAAGCTGAATATATTCTTCGACGATGCGCGCACGCGCCGCGCGCTGTTCTGGCTCATCCTCGCCATTGGCATATTTGCAAGGGTGTTCCGCTTCGGCCTTGTGCCGGGCGGCATAAATCAGGACGAGGCCTTCGCCGGGTATGAGGCGTGGGCGCTGCTGAATTACGGCATCGACACCGCGGGCTATCATAATCCCGTTTACCTCACGGCCTGGGGCAGCGGTATGAACGCGCTGGAGAGCTATCTCATGATGCCGTTCATCGCGCTTTTCGGATTGAAGGTGTGGGTCATCCGCCTGCCGCAGCTCATCGTCTCCTGCATGAGCCTGTGGGTGGCGTATCTTCTCGTGCACCGCACCGTGAACGAGCGCGCGGGCCTCACGGCGATGTTCATGCTGGCCATATGCCCGTGGCATATCATCATGTCGCGCTGGGGGCTGGAATCGAACCTTGCGCCGGGCTTCCTGCTGTTCGGGCTGTATTTCTTCGTGCGCGCGCTGGACGCGCCGCGGTACATGCTGCTCTCGGCGCTGATGTACGGGCTGAGTCTCTATACCTACGCCACCATATGGGTTTACGTGCCCGTGATGCTGCTGGTGCAGCTCATATACTGCATGGTGTGCAGAAAGCTGCGCTTTGACAAGTGGCTTTGCCTTTCGGGCGTGCTGCTGGCGGCGCTTGCCGTGCCGCTGCTGCTGTTCCTCGCGGTGAATTATGGGTATATCGACGAGATACGCACGCCGCTTTTCTCCATCCCGCGGCTGCTCTATATGCGCACGGGGGAGATATCCCTTGACGAAAAAGCAAAGAAGCTGGAGCTTATCTGGAAGATATTCATCGACCAGAACGACGGGGAGATATGGAACAGCCCCTCGCGCTTCGGCCTTTTCTACTATATCTCCATGCCCTTCGCCGTATTCGGCATCATCTTCTGCATCCGTCAGGCAGTCGTCTGCGCCCGGCAGCGTGAGTTCTGCCCGGAGGTGCTGCTGCTCGTGCAGTTTTTCGTGTGCCTGCCCCAGTGTATGCTCATAAAGGCGAACGTCACGAAGATAAACATGCTTTTCATCCCGCTCGTCATCTTCATCGCGCTGGGGGCGTACTTCCTTTCAACGGTCAGCCACAGGCGCGTGCTGACGGGGCTTGCGGCGGTCTACGCGGCGCTGTTCGTGGGCTTTGAGTGCTATTACTTAACGACCTATGAGCGCGAGACGCGCGCGCACTTTTCCTACGGGCTTGAGGACGCGCTGGACGCTGCGATGGAAAAGGCGGACACGGTGTATATAGACCAGAATGAGTTTTACACAAAGGTGCTCTTCTATGCAGAGGAGCCTGTGGACGAATTCAGAAGCACCGTTGAGTATCTTTACTACCCCACGTCGTATCTGCACGCGCTGAGCTTTGACAAGTTCCGCTTCTGGGTGAACCCGTACTTCCCGGAGGACGGCGCGGCCTATGTCATGCCTGCGGGCAGCGATTACGGCAAGCTGCTGGAATGCGGCTTCACCGTGGAGTATTACGGGAACTACGCCGTGGCATATAAGGAGGCGGCGCGATGAAGCTGAAAGCGAATTACCATACGCATACCGTGTTCTGCGACGGCGCGGACACGCCGGAGGACGTGGTGCTTGCCGCGATAGGCAAGGGCTTTACGCATCTGGGCTTTTCCGGGCACATGGACTACTTCGCCCATGTGGACGCGCCGCGCTATTTCGCCGAGATACGGCGGCTGGAGGAAAAGTATGCCGGCAGGATAGAGATCCTGCACGGGCTGGAGCTTGACAGCATCTATAAAGACCCCGCGCAGGCCGAGGCGGAATACACCATCGGCTCCACGCATTATCTGGATGTTCCGCCCGTGGACGGGGAGTATCTTTCCGTGGACAGCTCGCCCGAAAATTTAAAACGCCTTGCGGACGTATACTTCGGCGGCGACTATTACAAGCTTTCAAGGGCGTATTACGAGCTTGCGGCGCAGGCGGTGGAGCGTATGCACCCGACGTTTATCGGCCACTTCGACCTCGTCACGCGCTTTAACGACCTTCCGGCGGCGCAGGGCGGGCAGTATCTCGACGAGGACGACGCGCGCTATTACATGCCCGCGCTTGCGGCGATGGAGCAGCTCGTGCGGCAGGGCGCGGTGTTTGAGGTGAACTGCGGCGCGCTGAACCGCGGCTATAAGCGCCATGCATATCCCTGCCCGCGGCTGCTGCGCGCCCTGCGCGGCTTCGGCGGGGAGATCGTGATAAGCTCCGACGCGCACAGGAAGGAGCTTCTGGACGGCGGCTTTGACATTGCGCTGGAAACGGCGCGGGAGTGCGGCTTTGACCATGTCAACATCCTCACCCGCCGCGGCGATGGGGCGGACAAGCGGCCCGCGCCGCGCGGCCTCTTCTGGCAGACGGTGCCGATAAGAGAATAATAAAATATGCTCAGGCGGTGCAGCTTTTGACTCTGCACCGCCTGAGCTTTATACCTGCAAAAGACGCAGCATTTCCTTCCGGAGGTGGCCGATTATGCGCTTTTCAAGGCGGCTTATGTAGCTTTGCGAAATGCCCATTATGTCGGCGACCTCCTTCTGCGTGTATTCGCGTCCGTCGGGCAGACCGAAGCGCATCAGGATTATGCGCTTTTCCCGCTCGTTCAGCGTGTCTATGGCCTCCATCAGCATCTGTTTGTCCGCGTCGTCCTCAAGCGGCCGGGCGACCTCGTCCTCATCCGTGCCGAGGATGTCGGACAGCAGAAGCTCGTTCCCGTCCCAGTCGGTGTTGAGAGGTTCGTCAAAGCTTATCTCCGTGCGCTGGGCGTTTATCTTGCGCAGGTACATGAGTATCTCGTTTTCGATGCAGCGCGAGGCGTATGTGGCAAGCTTGATGTTCTTTGACGAGTTGAAGGTGTTCACGGCCTTTATAAGCCCTATCGTGCCGATGGAGATGAGATCTTCAATGTTGATGCCGGTGTTTTCAAAGCGCTTGGAGATATACACCACGAGGCGCAGATTGTGCTCAATAAGCAGCTTTTTCGCGTCCTCGTCCCCGCCCTCCGCCGCGCGGACGGCGGCCTCCTCCGCCTGCCGGTCCAATGGCGGCGGCAGGGTATCGCTGCCGCCGATGTAAAAAAGCGGCGGGGGCTGGATGCCGAGGATGGAAAGAATATGGTCGCGCAGGAAAAAGATCTGGGGTTTGCAGAGCATGTGAAACTCCTTTCCGAAAATGATTATACTATGCCCTCATAGCCGTCGCCGGAGGCGTCGGGCGAGACTGCGGCAAGCACGCTTCGCGCCCGGCCGTCTATCTCGGCGCTGTCGGGGCGTATCGCCGCCAGCATTCCGCCCCCGCCGATGGCGGAATACGGGATGAGGCGCAGCCGGCCGCGAAGCTCCGGCAGGGCGGAGGCGGCCTCCGTGAAGGCCACGGCGTCCAGCTCCAGCAGGGCGGCGTTCGCGCCCAGCAGCGCCGCGGCGGCGTGCGGACACACGACGATGACCTCCGTGCCGCTGACGGGGTCTTTAAGGCAGTTGCCCGTGTCAACCAGCGCGCGAAAGCGCGCCTCGCGCGTGCCGAGGCGCAGCGTCACATCCGCGTGCGGCTTCGCGCTGAGCTTCGCCCGCGCGCGGAACACCAGCCCCATCAGCGCATAGCACAGCGCGAAGGAGAGGAAGAGCGTGCGCATGTCGAACGCGGGATAGCCCCCGGCAAGGCCGATGGCCCATATGAAGCCGCCGAAGGCCGCCGACACGCCCAGCAGCACCAGCGCACACCGCCACGGGCGCTCCTCCGCGCCGAAGGCGATAAGCGCCATGATAAGCCCGGATATCAGCTTCGCCCACGGCGCGGAGAGAAAGCCGAGACGCGGCAGGTACACCGCCGCGGCGTATGCCGCGCCGAAAAGCGCGGCCAGCGCGTACCGCCCCCGGCGCAGCCGCACCGAGCACACCTGCGCCGCAGCGAGGCAGAGAAAATAGTCTATGACAAGGTTGAGGAAAAAGAGACTGTCTATGTAGATAACTTCCATGCCGCAATTATACAGCCGGGGCGGGCAGATATTTTGTCATTTGGGAATTGTCAAAAAACACATACTGTGGTAAAATCGATAAGCAAAATATACGATTTACAAAACTGGGGGTTTGATGCCATTATGTGGTTCTGGTTCGCGGTGATCGCGCTTTTATGCTGGAGCGGGTCCGATCTGTTTTCAAAGATAGGCTGTCAGGATGCTTCGGATAAATACAGCCATCTGAAAATGGTCACGGCCGTCGGCGTCGTTATGGGGCTGCACGCGGCGTATGAGATATTCTTCGGCGGTGTGGAGATAAACGGGGAAGTGATCCTGACGTATCTGCCAGTGTCGCTGCTGTACATAGGCTCCATGGCGATAGGCTATGTCGGGCTGCGGTATATCGAGCTTTCGATATCCTCGCCCATATGCAACAGCTCCGGCGCGGTCGTGGCGGTGCTGACCTTCGCAACGGCGGGGATAAGCGACGACCTGCCCCCGCTCGCGCTCGTGGCGGTGGCGCTGGTGTGCCTCGGCGTTATCGCGCTTGGCGTGACGGAGGCCAACGAGGATGAGGAGCTTCGCCGCGCACGGCAGGATGAGTCGAACCACCACTACGCGAAAAGCTGGATGGCCATCACGATACCGGTGATATACTGCCTGCTTGACGCGCTGGGCACCTTCGCCGACAGCCGCGTGCTGGAGATCATCAACGAGGATTCGGCCAACGTCGCGTATGAGCTGACCTTCCTTGTTGCGGGCATGATCAGCGCCGTTTATGTGCTGGGCGTGAAGAAGCAGAAGCTCTTCTTCCGGCAGGAGGCGCCGAAGTACACCGGCGCGATCTTCGAGACTGTGGGCCAGTTCTTCTATATCTACGCGCTGGCGGACACCGCGCATGTGGCCTTTGCCGCGCCTATCATCTCATCGTACTGCGTGGCGTCCGTGATCTGGGGGCGCATCTTCCTGAAGGAAAAGCTGTCGGTAAAGCACTACCTGTCGATAGCGCTGGTCATAATAGGCATCGTCATCATGGGTATACTTGATATATGAAGGAGTGCATTATGCAGGCAAAATACAAGCGCGTACTTATCAAAATAAGCGGCGAGGCGCTGGCCGCGGAGAAAAAGACGGGCTATGACTTCGACTTCGTCATGCGCGTGTGCAATGCCGTGAAGGACTGCGCCGCGATGGGCGCGCAGGTCGGCATCGTCATCGGCGGCGGCAACTTCTGGCGCGGCGTGAAGGACGGCGCGGGGCATGTGGAGCGCGTGAGCGCCGACAGGATGGGCATGCTGGCCACGGCGATGAACTGCCTTGCCGTGGCGGACGTTTTCCGCAAGCTCGGCACGGATGCGCGCGTCATGACCGCGGTGGATATCCAGGGCGTGGGTGAGCGCTACGACACGAATAAGGCCATAGAGTACCTTGAGGGCGGGAAGATAGTCCTGTTCGGCTGCGGCACGGGAATGCCGTTCTTCTCCACCGATACGGCGGCGGTGCTGCGCGCGGCGGAGATACACGCCGACGCGATACTCCTTGCCAAGAACATAGACGGCGTTTATTCCGACGACCCGCGCAAGAACCCCGCCGCCGTCAAATTCGACGCCATAAGCTATGACGAGGTGCTTTCGCGCCACCTCGCCGTGATGGATTCCACGGCGACGAGCCTTGCCATGGACAACGACATCCCCGTCGTGGTCTTTGCGCTGGCCGAGCCGGAGAATATCGGCCGCGTGCTCTGCGGCGAGAAGCTGGGCACCGTCGTGAGCTGATTTACATCAGGTACACCATACGTTACCCTCGGTTGACAAGAGCATACACGCCTGACAGTGCGTCTTTCCGGCGCTTTTTGCCCTTTTCGCCTTGATGGGTTACGACACATCTGCGTCTCAAAAGCCAAAAATCACTC
>URPU01000112.1 GCA_900549865.1 uncultured Eubacteriales bacterium | reverse complement strand
CAAGTTGGTTCGTCGGCTCGTCCAGCAGGAGTATGTCCGTGTCCTCCAGTATCAGCCGCGCGAGGTTCACGCGCGTTTTCTCGCCGCCGGACAGGCTTGAAAATAATTGCGCGCGCATCGCCGCGGGGATGTCCAGCCCGTTTGCCACGCGGTTTCTGTCGGTGCCCATGCTGTACCCGCCGAGACGGCGGAAATCCTCGCTCAGCCTGTCGTATTCGCCCAGAAGCGCGGGGGAGTCGTCGTGCTCCATCTGCGCGGCAAGGGCGTCTATCTTTGCGCTCAGCGCGTACAGGCGCTTGTGCGCGTCGCGCAGCACGTCCTCCGTCGTCCAGTCCGCCGGATATACGGGTATCTGCGATATAAGGCCGAGGCGCTTCGACGGGGCGATCATCACCTCGCCCTCGTCATAGCCGATCTCACCGACGAGTATGCGGAAAAGCGTCGTCTTGCCGCAGCCGTTGCGGCCGAGGATGCCGACGCGCTCCCCGCTGTTGACGGAAAAGCTCAGCCCGTCCAGTATATTTTTTCCGATCTCGAAGGATTTTACCAGCGAGCTTACGGATATGTCTATCATGTTTTTCCTGTCCTCAATTCTCTGTAAGATAATCCTGCAAAAACTTGTTCGTTACGGTCCCGGCCATGGCAAGGCCGCCGCCCCCGCGCTCTATCATCGTCACAAAGGCGTAGGGGTGCTCATCATCGTCGAGAAAGCCCACGAACCACGCGTTCGACGTGCCATCGCCCAGCTCTGCCGTGCCCGTCTTGGCGCAGATGTTCAGCCCCGGAAAGTTGTGCTCCGCGTCATATGCCGTCGCCGCGTTGTAGCTCATCATCCGGTGCAGCTTGTCCGCCGTGGCGGCGTCCATGAAGCGCTCCGCCACGCTTTCGCGTCCGTCGTTTATGAGCTTCGGCTCGATGAGCACGCCGCCGTTTGCAATGGCGCACACCATGCGCAGCATGGAGTACGGGCACACAAGGTCTGTTGACTGGCCGATGCCCGACCAGCCCGTTTCCGGGTCGCCCACGAATTCCAGCGGATAGCTGCCCGCGGCGGTCTTTATCCCGTCGAGGCTCTGGCTGTCAAGAAGGCCGTAGGCGCGCGCGTATTCCGCCATCGTGCCCTGCCCCAGCCGCACCGCCAGCAGCGCGAACGTGCAGTTGCAGGAGTTGGCAAGCGCCTGCTCAAAGGTCTGCTCTCCGTGCGGCTTGACGCAGGTCACAGGCACCCCGGCGATCTCCGTTTCGCCCGCGCAGTAGAAGCTCTCGCCGTCAAGGCCGGAAATGTTCTCTATCGCCGCGGCGGCAGTGACGAGCTTGAATACAGACCCCGGCACGAACGCCGCCGAAAGGCAGCGGTTTATATACGCCCCCTCCGCCGGTTCCGCGTCCGATTCCAGCGGGTCCACCGACGGCGTTGACACCATGCCCAGAAGCTCGCCCGTGCGGTAGTTGCACACGAGCACCGCCCCGTTATAAAGCTCCCTCTCCGGCGTTATCTCGTTCCCGTTTTCGTCATATTCGGGCTGTGCGTCCTCCGGCAGGGGCTTATAAAGCCTGCACAGCCGCGCGTAGATGAGCTTGTTCAGCTCCGCGTCGATGTTCAGCACCATTACGCTGTGCTGCGCCTGCGTCGTGCCGTTTATCAGGTCGAAGCCCTGCATTTCGTTCCAGAAGTTCGATATGACGCCCGTGCCCGTGCGCCCCCAGTAGTCGCCCGTGACGTGATAGTTGGCCTCGCGCGTCCACTCATCCCCGGCGAAGAGGTTCTCATACCCGCTGAAATAGGCAAGGCGCGTGCCGTTCCTGTCGAATATCTGCCCCGTGGAGCCGGAGTTGGCGCGCGAAAAATACAGTGCCCAGTCCTGCCCGTGGTCGATGTAGCGCAGCACGTATGTCACCATTCCGCATATGACAAGCGCCGCGATGAGAAGCACGGATACGGCGCGGTTGGTTATCCTCTTCATTCCCCGTCGTCCTCCCACGTGTCCTCATCGTCGTCCTCGTCGTCACCGGCGATGCGCTTGACGGGATTCACGGCGAAGCTCGCACTGCGCCGGTTGTCCGCACTTTTCACGAAGGCCATCAGCATCCAGCACGACAGCAGCGACGAGCCGCCGCGCGACACGAACGGGAACGTGACGCCCGTGAACGGCAGGATGTCCAGCGAGCCGAACACGTTCAGCGCAAGCTGCACCAGCAGCATGCTCATCGCTGCGCACGCCGCTATCGCGTAGTAGGCGGAGCGCCCCTGCCTTGCCGAGCGCACCGCGAAGAAGGCCAGCGTCAGCACCGCCAGCACCATGCATATCCCGATCAGAAGCCCAAGCTCCTCGCATATCAGGGCGAACACCATGTCCGTGTTCGCCGCGAAGATGTTTTCAAGCCAGCCCGCGCCCGCGCCCTTGCCGAAAAGCCCGCCGGAAGCGGCGGCGGACATGGCGCGCGTCTGCTGATAGCCCTTGTCGTATATGTCCTCCCACACGTGGCCCCACGTGGCGAAGCGCTGCGCGATGTACGGCTTGACCGACACCGCGAGGAAGCCCGCCAGCCCCGCGCCCGTCACGGCGAGTATCACCGTTGCGATGGAGCCGGAGCGCATGAAGGAGATTATAAGAAAGCTCACGAAGAATATAAGCGCCGTGCCGAAGTCGCCGATGAGGGCGAGCGCGACCACGCACACGGCGGAAAAGCCGATGAAGTAGTAGAGGTTGCGCGTGCGGTACAGCCTGTCGAGGGTGGACGCGCCCGCGTAGATGTAAAGCGCCTTCACAAATTCCGACGGCTGGAACGAGTACCCGCCGAATTCAAGCCAGTTGCGCGCGCCGAATACCGCGTCGCTCGTGACCATGTTCACGCCCAGCAGCGCCACGGCCAGCACGGCCACAGGTATGCGCAGCGCGGCCGTGCGCCGCAGATTGCGCAGCCACCATCCGTCCGCCAGAAACAGCGCCACGCCCGCCATCGTCAGCAGAAGCTGCTTGTACATGTCCTCCGGCGTTGAGGAGGCCGCCACCGACATGCCCAGCGTGCTCAGGTAGAAGGCAAGCGCCTCCACCTCAAAGCCGGTGCGGTCTATAAAGCGCATCGCGTAATAGCACAGCCATTGCAGGCACGCAAGCCCCGCGAAGGCCAACGCAATATCGCGCACGTGCTGCGGCTGGGCCGAGAACAGGTGCTCTATAAGCAGGAAAAGCTGAAAAAGCGTCAGCTCGATGAGCGTGACGGCGGGGGAGACGGTCTGCCCCGCGCGCGTGCGCCGCTGCTCCAGCGCGGCGCGCTGCTCGGTGTTGACGGGCAGAAAGTGCAGCACGTTCCCGCCGAGGTTGACAACGTCGCCGTTTCTCACCTCCGCGCCGTTTGCGCCGACCTTCACGCCGTTGACCCATACCCCGCCCTTGGAGAATATGTCGTACAGCCGCCACGCGCCCCGGTCAGAGCGCGCCAGCACCGCGTGCACGCGGCCTATGCCCGGCATGTCCACGCGCACATCCGAAAAACGGGAGCGGCCGATAAGGTTCTCCCAGTGATATATGGGCAGCCTCTCCCGCCCGCGGGTAAGATAGCCCCACAGCTCCGGCTCATACCGTTCGCTGAGCATGGAGCGTATGCAGCGCACGATTATCGCCGCGGACAGCAGGATCAGGCCGTATTTGGATGTCGTCATGGCGTATTCCCGCAGCAGCTCCAAGATGTGTTCCTCACTTCATAAAGTAAATTATTTTTCGCATACTAACCAGTATATCATAATTATATGCTTATTGACAACTGCGGCGCAGTAAACTACAATAAATAATATGAAAAATAATTCGGAAAAACGCGCTGCCGCCGCGCACGGCGACAGGAAAACGCGGATATGGATAATCGCGCTGGCGGCGCTCTGCCTCGTCTGCGTTGTTGGTTACGTCATTGCCGGCGCTGCCGGCACGGGCACTGTCGCCGTCGTGCGCGTTGACGGCGAGGAGCTTTACAGGATAGACCTCTCGCGCGTCACGGCGGAATATGATATAGATATCGACACGCGCTACGGGCATAACACGGTGCATGTCGCGCCGGGCAATATCTCCGTCACGGCGGCGGACTGCCCGGACGGCGTGTGTGTGGCGCAGGGCGCGATAAGCCGCGGCGGCGTGCCCATCATCTGTATGCCGCATCACCTCAGCGTGCGCATAGAGGGGGGCGGGGTAGATGCCTAAAACGAAGAAGCTGGCGCTTATGGCGGTGCTCACGGCTATCGCGCTGACCATCTTCATGCTGGAGGCGCAGCTTCCCGCGCCCGTTCCCATACCGGGTGTAAAGCTCGGCCTTGCGAATATAGTCACGCTGACGGCCATGCTCATCCTCGGCAGGCGTGAGGCCGGCGCGATCCTTGCCGCGCGCATCATCATGGGCGCGGTGTTCGCCGGGAATCCCTCCGCGATGCTCTACAGCGCCGCGGGCGGCGTGCTGGCCTATGCCGCGATGTGCCTTCTCGTCGGCGTCGTGCCGGAAAAGCGGCTGTGGGCGGTGTCTGCGGTGTCTGCCGTGGCGCACAATATGGGCCAGCTTCTGGCCTGCGTGCTCGTGGTAAAGACGCCGGGCGTGTTCATATACGCGCCCGCACTAATCGTCTCCGGCGTCATAACGGGCGTGTTCACGGGCTTCGGCGCGATGTACCTTGTGCGCGCGCTGCGGAAGCTGAAGCTGTGACGGCGAATTGCAAGTAAACACCTTGGATTTGACTATTTCGTCAAACGGGATATAATACATAGTGCAAATAAAAATATACGAAAGGTAAGATATATATGAGCGATTGCACACATGACTGCTCCACCTGCGGCGAGGCCTGCGCCAGCCGCGAACAGGAGAGCTTTAAAAAGCCGCTGCGCGAGGGCGCAAGCGTGAAGAAGGTCATTGCCGTCGTCAGCGGCAAAGGCGGCGTCGGCAAGTCTCTCGTGACTAGTCTCCTCGCGTCGGAGATGCAGCGCCGCGGGCACAACTGCGCCGTACTGGACGCCGACATCACCGGCCCCTCCATCCCCAAGTCCTTCGGCATTACCGAGCATGCCACCGGCACGGATGAGTATATCATCCCCGTCAGCACCTATACCGGCCTTCAGATAATGTCCATCAACCTCATCCTTCAGAATGAGCGCGAGCCTGTTGTCTGGCGCGGCCCCGTCATTGCGGGCGCTGTGACGCAGTTCTGGACGGATGTGCTGTGGCAGGATGTGGACTATATGTTCGTCGATATGCCTCCCGGAACGGGCGACGTGCCCCTCACGGTGTTCCAGTCGCTTCCCGTGGACGGGATAGTCATCGTCACCACACCGCAGGATCTTGTTGGCATGATAGTTGCGAAGGCCGTGAAGATGGCGGAGCTTATGAATGTTCCCGTCCTCGGCATCGTGGAAAACATGTCCTACTTCAAGTGCCCGGACTGCGGCAAGGAATACTCCATCTTCGGCGACAGCAAGGTCGAGCGGGAGGCCAGGGAGTTCGGGATAGAGCATTTTGTCCGTCTGCCGATAGACCCCGTCGTCGCCGCGATGGTGGACGCCGGCGAGGTCGAGCATGTCAGCGGGGAGAATATTGCCCCCCTGGTCGATGTCATTGAAAAAGGAGATAAGGCATGATAGTTGCTGTCGCATACGATAACGGCGAGATCGGCATGCATTTCGGCCATGCGGAGATGTTCGCCCTGTATGATTATAAGGACGCGGATGTGAACCAGTGCACAAAGCGCCTCATCGACTGCTCCGACAGGCACGGCCATCAGGCCATGGCGGAGCTCATGCGCGAAAACAAGGTGGACGCGGTGCTCTCCGGCAATATGGGCGCGGAGGCCAAGCGCGCGCTTTTGAGCTTCGGCATCGTTCCCATCTCCGGCTTCTGCGGCGACGCGGACACGGCGGCGGATATGCTCATCACCGGCCAGCTTCCCATTTCCGGCGGGGATGAGGGCTGCGGAAGCGGCTGCGGCGGCTGCTCCGGCTGCGGCCATGACGAGGGAGACGACTGTTCCTGCGGAGGCTGCTGCCACTGAAAAGGATAAGAATATAGGTAAAACTGAGGGAGAGTCATCTGACTCTCCCTCAACTTGTCAAAAAAGGCCTCGCAGAGTTTCGCGTCCGCAGACGCGAAAGCAGTATTA
>URPU01000111.1 GCA_900549865.1 uncultured Eubacteriales bacterium | reverse complement strand
AGCTTGGAGGTGTAGCCGGAGACAAAGTGATACATTGCGCTGTCGTTGTCGAGCTTGGAGATCGGGGGGATAACGCCGAAAGCGTCAGCCGTGAGGAAAACGACGGTCTTGGGCTGTCCGCCGACGCCGGGGATAGCGGCGTTGGGGATATAGTAGATGGGGTAGCCGACGCGGGTGTTCTCGGTCAGGCTGCCGTCGAAGAAGTCGGGCTTGCCGGTCTCATCGACGATGACGTTCTCCATCAGCGCGCCGAACTTGATGGCGCCGTATATCTCGGGCTCATGCTCTTTCTCAAGGTTGATGCACTTGGCGTAGCAGCCGCCCTCGATGTTGAACACGCCGTCTGCCGACCAGCCGTGCTCGTCGTCGCCGATGAGCTTGCGGTTGGGGTCTGCGGAAAGGGTGGTCTTGCCGGTGCCGGACAGGCCGAAGAACACGGCGCTGTTGCCGTCGTCGCCGATGTTGGCGGAGCAGTGCATGGAGAGGATGCCTTCCTTGGGCAGAACGTAGTTCATGACGGAGAACACGCTCTTCTTGATCTCACCGGCGTAGCCGGAGCCGCAGATGAGCACCTCATGTGCTTCGTAGTCGATGATGATGGCCGCCTCGCTGTGCACGCCGTCAACCTCGGGGATGCACTTGAAGCCGGGGGCCGCAAGAATGGTGTAGTCGGGAACGTAGCTGTCAAGCTGCTCCTCGGTGGGGCGGATGAGAAGCTGGTGGATGAAGAGATTCTGGCTGGCCAGCTCGTTTATGATGCGGAAGCGCTTGGTGTACTTCGGGTCCGCGCCGGCGAAGCCGTCGAATACGAACAGCTCCTTGTTCTGGAGATAAGCAAGGATCTTGGCCTTGATGGCGTCGAACTTCGCCTTCTCGATGGGAACGTTTATCTTGCCCCATGCGATCTCATCGTGTACGGCGGGGGTATCGACGATGAACTTGTCGTCAGGGCTGCGGCCGGTGTACTTGCCGGTCTTGACAACGAGAGCGCCCGTGTCGGAAAGCGTACCCTCGCCGCGGCGGAGAGCGGCCTCAACAAGCTGTGCGGGAGCGAGATTGCGGTAAGCCACGCCGTTGCCGGCGATGCCAAGCTCAATGGGTGAAATGGTTCTCATTTGCATAAACCTCCTCAGGTCTTATTTTGACAAAATTATATCATTCGGTTCAGATAGCGTCAAGACGGCTACATGACCAAAAGCGCGCATTTTCAAGGACGCGAAAACCCGGATTTTTAGACGAAATGTATACGACCCTCAGCTTACGAGGACACATACGGTTTTGACGGGCATAAAGAACGCCCATACTTTCTCAAAGACCTTGGAAATACACAAAGTATTCCCTGCGGCCTTTTCGTCGTCTGGCCGCCTTTCTGCTCCGTCAAAACTGCTGCGCACCTGACGGCGACGGATTTTCACATATTTTCTGATGGCAGGACAGAATGCAACGGTGCGAGCTTCTTCTGACGCTGTCAGGCGTATATGCTCTCGTCAACCGAGGGTCCAGCGCCCTCTGCGGCTGCGGAGAGTACTAATGTCAGACCCGATGTACACGTCCTATGGCGCAGGCCGCGGCAAAGGCGATGAGATCTGCCGCGACAATGCTGGCGCCGGTGGGCGTTTCAAGAAAATATGAGCCCGTCAGCCCCGCGAGGAAGCACGCCACGGATATCGCGCCCGCCGTGATGACGACGGCCTTGAAGCTTTTGCACAGGCGCATCGCCGCAAGCGCGGGGAAGATGATGAGGCTGGAGATGAGCAGCGCGCCCATCATGCGCATGCCCAGCACCACCGTCACGGCCGTCAGCACGGCGAGCAGCGTGTTGTAAAGCTCGGCGTTCGTGCCGGTGGCGCGGCTGAAATCCTCGTCGAAGGTGACGGCGAAGATGCGCGGGTAAAGCAGCACGAAAAGCGCCAGCACCGCAAGCGAGAGGACGACGCTGAGCACCGCGTCGCCCCGGCTGAGCGAGAGCACGCTGCCGAACATATAGCTTGAGACCTCCGTATTCATGCCGGTGGTGAGGGAGACGGTGATAACGCCGATGGAGAGGGCGCTGCTTGAAATGATGGCGATGGCCGCGTCGCCCTTCACGCGGCTGCTTTTGCGCAGGCGCAGCAGGAACACCGCCGCCGCCACGACGACCGGCACGGCCACCGCCAGCGGCGCAAGCCCCAGCGCGGACGCGACAGCCAGCGCGCCGAAGCCGACGTGGGAAAGCCCGTCGCCGATCATGGAAAAGCGCTTGAGCACCAGCGACACGCCCAGCAGCGCCGCGCACAGCGACACGAGCACGCCCACGATGAGCGCGCGCTGCATGAAATGATATGAAAGCATGTTTAATATCTCGCTCATACGCGGCTGCCTCCCAGAAAGCGGCGCGCGAGGCTGCTGTCCTTATATTCCGCGGCGGAGCCGAAGAAAAGCTGCCTGTGGCCGATGTGAAGTATCTTCGTGGAGTAGCGCACGGCCTCGTGTATATCGTGCGAGATCATTATCACGGATATATTATCGCATAGATTCACGAGTTTTATTAAATTATACATCTCCTGCGCGGCAATGGGGTCGAGCCCGGTGACAGGCTCGTCGAGCAGGAGCAGCTTCTTCGTGGCGCACAGCGCCCGCGCCAGAAGCACGCGCTGCTGCTGTCCGCCGGAAAGCTCCTGATAGCTTGCACTTTTAAGCTCCTCAATGCCCATGCGCTCAAGATTCAGCGCGGCGCGCTCCTTCTCCGCGCGGCCGTAGCTCATCCGCCGTCCGAGGGAGTTGAGGCAGCCAGAGAGCACCACCTCGTAGACGCTGGCGGGAAAGTCGCGCTGGGCGTCGCTCTGCTGCGGGAGATAGCCTATCTCGTCGGCGCGAAGCCCGTCGCCGAGGGTGATGCTGCCCGCGCTGGGCGCCTTGAGGCCGAGAAGCCCGCGCATCAGCGTGGATTTGCCGGAGCCATTCTCGCCGACGATGCAGAGGTAGTCGCCCTGCTCTATTTCAAAATTCACGTCCTCAAGGACTGTTTTGCCGTCGTAGGCAAAGCACAGCCCCGTGCATTTGAGGATAGCCATCAGCCAAGCGCCTCCTTTATGCCGGCAAGGTTCTGCTCCATAAGGTCAAGGTAGCCCACGCCCGCGCGAAGCTCGTCCGCGCTGACGTTGTGGCAGGAATGGAACAGCAGCTTTTCGCAGCCGGTCTCCTCGCAGATTATATCCGCCATCTTCTCATTTGAAAATTCAATGTAAAACACCGCGCGGACGCCCTCCGCGCGCACCTTATCTATAAGAAAGGCCACCGTGCGGGCGGAAGGCTCGGCATCGTCGGCACAGCCGGGGAAGGCCGCGTAGTAATCAAGCCCGTATTCCTCCACAAAATAGCGCACGGGGAAGCGGTCGGCAAAGATAAGCGTCCTGCCCGGCGCGGCATCGACCGCCGCGCGGAACTCCGCGTCCAGCGCAGATAGCTTCGCGGAATAATCGCGGAAATTTTCCCGGTAATACTCCGCGCCCGCGGGGTCAGCGGCGCACAGGCGCGCGCATATGGCGCGGCAGATTTCAACGGCGTTTGCCGGGGAGGTCCACACGTGCTCGTCAAATTCCTCTTCGTGCTCATCATGACCGTCGTGCTCATGGCCGGTGTGGGCGTGCGTGTCATGCCCGTGCGCGCGGCTCAATATGCCGCCGGACTGCATCCCCTCGCGCGTCTCCTCCTCCAGCGCCGTCACGCAGTCGAGCATACGCAGGATGGGCACATTGCCGTCCAGCCCGTCCGCCACGGAGTCGAGCCATGCCTCGCTCTCCCCGCCGTTTGCGACCAGCAGCGCGCAGTCCTTCAGCAGCAGCATATCCTGCGGCGTCGGCTCATAGCTGTGCGATTCAGACCCCGGCGGAACGAGCAGCGTCACCTCGGCGCGCTCCCCGGCGATCTGCCGGGTGAAGTCATACGCGGGAAATACCGTCGCCACGATGCGGAGCCTGGCGTCCCCGCCGCCCTGCGCCGGGGAGGACGCGCAGGCGCAAAGCGCCGGCATAAGCAGTATTATAAGACATATCGTGATAAATTTCCTCATTTTATACCTCGTTTTCCCGACTATGATACAACACATGCGTGAAACGGTCAAGTGCCGGGGCGGCCATGGGCGGTGTTTAATTTTTGGCGCACCGGCACGTGCCGGTCATTAATTTTTTCAACAGCTATTGAATTATGTCAACATATTTGCTATGATAAAATGAATAAATATAATAAGAGAAAAGTGCGATGAACAGTAAAGATTGGCGGATTCCATTAAAAAAACCGGATATTCCGAAGGCGCTGACGGCCGCGGGCTATACGCCGCTTCTGGCGGCGGTGCTTGCCCTGCGCGGCATTACGACGGCGCAGGAGGCCGACGCCCTGATAAGGGGCGGGAGCGAGTGCGTATATGACCCGATGCTCATCATGGGCATGGATGCCGCGGCGGCGCGCGTGCGCCGGGCGATAGAGCGGCGCGAACTCGTGGCGGTATACGGCGACTACGACGTGGACGGCATCACGTCCACCTGCCTTGTGACGGACTACCTGCGCTCGCGCGGGATCGAGTGCCGCCCGTACATCCCGGACAGGAATGAGGAGGGCTACGGCCTGAACTGCGCGGCGCTGGACATGCTCAAGGCGGAGAAGGTCAGCCTTGTCATCACGGTGGACTGCGGCATAACGGCCGCGGAGGAGGCGGCCTACGCGCGCAGGCTCGGCATGGACATGGTGATAACCGACCACCATGAGTGCAAGTCGGACGAGGTGCCGGACGCCGTGGCCGTGATAGACTGCCGCCAGAGCGCCGACAGCTATCCCAACCCGAATCTTGCGGGCGTGGGGATGGCGCTGAAGCTGGTGTGCGCCGTTGACGGCGACTGTGAAGGGATGCTGGCGCGATACGCGGACCTTGTGGCCGTGGGCACGGTGGCGGATGTGATGCCCCTGACGGGGGAGAACCGCTATCTCGTGCGCCTCGGTCTTGAAAAGCTTGAAAACAGCCCGCGGCCGGGCATTGCCGCGATGCTGTGCGAATCGTCCATAGACCCGAAGAAGATAACCGCGGCGACGATAGGCTATGCCCTTGCGCCGCGCCTGAACGCCGCGGGGCGGCTGGGTCAGGCGGAAACGGCGGCGCGGCTCCTTATGAGCACGGACACGGCGGAGGCGTCCATGCTGGCCGCGGAGCTGTGCGAGCTCAACCGCAAGCGCCAGTGCATAGAAACTGAGATATGGAATGACGCGAACGCCCGCCTTGAGGGCGAAACGCCCGACGCGCCTATCGTGCTTGCAAGCGACAAATGGCATCAGGGCGTCATAGGCATCGCGGCCTCACGCCTGGCGGAGCAGTATTCGCTGCCGTCGGTGATGATATGCCTCAACGGCGACGTGGGGAAGGGCTCATGCCGGAGCTTCGGCGGCTTCAACCTGTTTGAGGCGCTTTCCGCCTGCTCTGAGCATCTTCTGGGCTTCGGCGGGCATGCGCTTGCCGCGGGGCTGAATATCCGCGCGGACAAGCTGGACGACTTCCGCGCCGCACTTGCGGATTACTACAGGAAAAACCGGCCCAGTTCATTGCCGGAGATACAGTGCGACCTGCTGATAAGCGACCCGGCGCTGCTGACGATAGAGAGCGTGCGCTCGCTGGACATGCTGGAGCCTTACGGCAACGCAAACCCCAAGCCCGTGCTGTGTATGAGCGGTGTGACGCTGGAGAGCGCGAGCGCCGTCGGCGGCGGCAGGCACCTGCGTATGCGCGTGCGCCTCGGCAGCGCACACTTTGAGGGCATATTCTTCTCGCACACGGCGAAGGAGCTGAACATAAAAGAGGGCGACGTGATAGACATCGCGTTCAGCCCGCAGATAAACGAGTTCCGCGGGCATGTTTCCGTGCAGCTTCTCGTCTCGGCGGCGCGCGTGCACGACAGCCTTCCGCTGTGCCGGGCCATACTTGACGCGGACGGCGCGGCGATGTACGCCGCGGCGCGCTACTGCCCGAACAGGGCGGACTTCATCCGCGTTTGGCGCGGGATAGGCAAAAATTTCACCGCGGGCGCGACGGCGGAGGCGGTCACGGCCCAGTGCATAGGCGACATGGAACCGGAAAAGTTTTGCCTGTGCCTGATGGTGCTGCTGGAGACGGGACTGCTGAAAAGCGCGGACGGCGGGATATACGGCGCGCGCTGCGCCGCGATAGAAGGAAAGGCCGACCTTGAGGCGACGCGGCTTATAAGAGCGCTCAGGGCGATGTGAGGTGCATATATGGCGGACAATGAAATAAGAACCGAAGAGCGCGCGGCGCAGACGCCAGCGGCGGCCCCGGAAGCCCCTGCGCAGACGCCAACGGCGGACACGGCGGCGAAGCAGGCCGCGCCCGCGGCGCTGCTGGACCCGGACGAGATGTATGCCGGACTTGAAAAGAAAATACGCGAAAGCGGCCACGCCATGGACACGGGGCGCATCCGCGCCGCGTATGAAACGGCGCGCGTGGCGCACTCC
>URPU01000110.1 GCA_900549865.1 uncultured Eubacteriales bacterium | reverse complement strand
GCCCTTGCCCATGGAGGACGTCATCACGGCGATGATGATGAAGTCCAGCACCGACTTCACCGCGAGCGTGGAAAAGTCGCCCAGCAGGCCATCCTGTATCGAACCGATTATCGCCATGGCCCCGATGGAGACCGTGAGCGACGCGGTCACAAATGCGTTGACGAAGCTCGCGTCACCGGCGTTGCCCGTCCGCCCCTTGAGCCATTCGCCGAAGCGCTCAAAGCAGTTTTCGATGCCGAGGAGCTCCCCGATGACCGTCCCGAGGGCGAGGCACAGCACGACCAGCATCGACCTTCCGCTGGTGAGCGACGCGCCGTCGATCTGGAGCATCCCCTCCATTGCCCCGGCGATGGCGATGAAAATAACACTGACGCCGCAGGCCTTGTTAAGCGCCTCCTGCTGCTCCGGTCGGAAGAGCTTCCCGGCAAAGTGGCCTATTATCCCGCCGGCAACTATTCCGGCGCTGTTTATTATCGTTCCAAGTCCTATCATTGTTTTTTCTCAACCTTGACCGCCGCGGGCGCGGCATTTTACACAGCACAAAAAGAAAACCTGCAACTCACACGAATTGCAGGTTTTTGTGGTGGACGATACAAGACTCGAACTTGTGACCTCCCGCACGTCAAGCGGATGCGCTACCAGCTGCGCCAATCGTCCGGTTCTTCAAGCAAGGGGTATTCTACATTATCCGGCGAAGAATGTCAAGCATTTTTTTCGCGTTTACGCAAAAAACGAAAAAATATCCGGCCCGAGGCTTGCGGGCCGGATATTTCGGTTAAATGCCGGATCAGTCAACACAATAGACGGTGATGGTCTGCTCAACACCGAAGGCCGAGACTGTCAGCTTGACGCCGCCGGCGACGGTGCCGATGATGGCGACGTCGCAGCTCTGCGTGTCGTCACTCGGCGTGAGCTGCAGCTTGGTGTCGTCACTGACGGACCATGTGAACCTAACGCCCTCGACCGTCATCGGGTACGGTATCGCCTTGAGCGTTATTGTCTCATTCTGCTGATAATGCATGGTGCAGTCGGTCAGCGTCGTCTCATAGAACTTGATCTCTATCTTCTCCAGCGACGGCGTCGGCGTGGGGGGCGCGGTGGGCGCGGCCTCAATGTTGGGGATGTTGTTCGTCACCGCGATGGGCGCCGTGACCTTTGTCTCTACTCTGTCCGCCCCGTCAAGGCTGGTCGATACCATGACGATGACCGCGAGAATAACTGCAACTACCAATATCAAACCAAAAATCATTTGCCATTTTGTGTTCGTTTCCGCCCGCTCATAGGAAGCAGTGCCCTTGACCGTCCCGGGAGTGGGGCCGGGAGTGCGCGTGCTCTGCGTGACTCTGCGCGTGCCGCAGTTCGGGCAGCGGCTGCGCAGGGATGAAAAGGTTTCCCCGCAGCGGCGGCATTTAACCTCAGGAATCATGCCCATGTAACAAGTTCCTCCTCATTCTATTTTAACGATAGAATTACTTGTAAATAATACATCTTATTAGTCTTTTCGTCAAGCCTTACAGTACACTTTTGGGCATTTTGAGGCAATTTTCCGGATATAATTCCCCACTGTGCCCCCAAATTCGCCTTATTTTACGTAATTTTACCTGTTTTCTCCGCGCCATATCGTTTATTTTCTACCACTTGAACAAAAGTGAGAATATCCGTTCAGCGGTGCGGAAACGGTAAACAAGCCGCATTCAAGCAATATATTGAAAATTGCGGCGCGGGATGGTAGAATAAACACAGAATAATAAATCGCCCCCGCCGCGGCGGCATGGCGATATGAACGGAGCTTGTGACATGGCAAAAAGCATCACGCGCATAGTACTGACAGGCGGCCCCGCCGCCGGGAAAACCACCCTTATCAGCCGCATACTCAAGGAATTCAAGAAGGAGGACGGCTGGCGGGTCATAATCATCCCCGAAACCGCGACGGAGCTTATTTCCGGCTTCGGCATAAAGCCCTTCGGCGACTGCGTGACGATGGAGCAGTTCCAGTACTTCGTCATTTCCGACCAGCTGCATAAGGAGCAGCTCGCCCTGCACGCGGCGGAGCTCGTGCCGGAAAACAAGGTGCTGATAGTTTACGACCGCGCCGTGCTGGACGACAAGGCGTACATCACAGATGAGCAGTTCCGCGATACGCTTGCCTACTTCGGCAAGACGGAGGACGATGTGCTTCGCGGATATGACGCCGTGCTGCACCTTGTAAGCTGCGCCAAGGGGGCGGAGTTTGCGTATAACTTCGGCAACGCGGCGCGCTATGAAAGCGTGGAGGTCGCGCGAGAGAAGGACGATCTTACCCTGCGCGCGTGGAGTCGGCATCCGAATCTGCGCATCATCGACAACTCCGTCAACTTTGACGAGAAGATAAACCGCGCCATGGCCGCGATATACGGCCTTGTCGGCCAGCCCGCCCCGCAGGCGGAAAAGCGCAAGTACCTCATCGCCATGCCCGACACGAACGCCGTTATCTCCGGCTACGGCGCGGCGGCGATGGACATGATGCAGACCTATCTCAGTTCTCCCCTGCCGAACGTTGAGCGGCGCATCCGCCAGCAGAAGAACGGGCGGGAGTACCTGTACTTCTACACGGAAAAGCGCGTCGGCGAGGACGGAAGGCGCTGGGTCACAGAGAGGCCCATATCCGAGAAGGAATACGTGTCCTATCTGATGGAGAGCGACGTCACCCTGCACAGCGTCCGCAAGACGAAATACCGCTTCACCTGCGGCGGGCGGCGCATGGAGATAGACGTCTATCCGTTCAGCCGCGAACGGGCGATACTCTTCATATACGGGCACGGCTCAGAGTATGCGGAGATCCCGCCAGAGATCAGGATAATAAAGGACGTCACCGGCAACGCCGAGTACAAAAACCGCGCCCTCGCCCAGTCACAGACGCTTTGAGCGGAGTCGTGACCGCCGCTTATCCGCCGGGCATTTTGAAAGCGTTCAAAATGCCGCTTCGCCCGAAAGCCTTGATGTATCAAGCCTTTCTGCGGCGGTTTATCCAATTTGAGGCGGGCCTTTTCTCGCTGCGGCTCGGTCACGGCACGGCTCTGACATGCCCCCGGCATGTCATTCACTCCCGTGCCGCCGCTTCGCTACCCTCAAGCTCCCCCGCTGCTCTGTCTCTTTACTTTGCAGCATAGATTCTTTGACAGTCTCCCGCCCCTGAGGTCAAAGCCTCAGGGGCGGATTTTTTGTCATATGCGCTGCATCACCGACATGGCGAAGCGGCGGATATTCAGGAAGAAGAACTGCACCTTGTAAAGCTTTCCACGCACGTTTATCTCAAGCTGCATCCCATACGGCAGGCCGCTGCTGCCGGTGTTCTCAAAATACGCGGCATCGCCGTTCTCCCCGTCGGAGACCGTGACCCTGCACCGCGCGCCCGCCGGGCACTCGACCACAAGCGCCCCGTCTTCGGCGTAGGCGCGGCAGTCATCGCCCTCGCAGGTGATGGTATATCCGGCGATGTCGCCGCTGCACCCGTAGGCGTAGAGTGAAAAGCTTTCCCTGCCGGACGGGTCGATGCGGTAGTCATAGGCGAAATCGCCCGCGGCGTTCATGATCTTCACATAGCTCACAGCAGGGTCGAAGGGCGCGGAATAGACCTCCGCCTCCGTCAGTCCGGGCGCCGCGCCCTCGTATTCCGTGACGTGCACCGTAAACGAGCGGACGTTTTCCCTGTCCGTTATTATCTCTGTCTCCGCGCCGAGCGGGTCGAGCGCCGTAACGTCCACGCTGCTGCCGTCGTCGAATTCTATACGCACGGCAAGCACGTTTGCCGCCGGATCCGGGTCGTCATAGAGCTTGACGCGGTACACCGTCTGGGGCGTGTCAAATGTAAATGTTATCGCGGGCGCTTCGTCCGCGGCCTCCGGCCTCCACACGCCCGTCACGTTGTCTGCCGGGGCGCTGGCGTTGCCCGTGTCGGCAAGGACGAAGTCCGTCAGAAGCGCTGCATCGCCGGAGCTTGCCGTGACGCGCGCAGCATAGCTGATTGAGCCGGTCTCTCTGCGCCAGAACACCTTGTCGCCGTTTATCGCCCTTGTGGAGCGGTCATCCTCATCCTGTGAGCTGTGGCGGCTGGCCGCCTGATAGGAGCTGCTTGACCACAGTGAGCGCGACAGCGACGAGGCGCTGACCGGCAGTCGGAAGCGCGCCGCCCAGTCATAGGTTCCGGGCGCGAAGGCGCGGAGGCCTCCGCCGGGGTCAGCCGTCGCGCCGATATTGAGCGCGTAGAAATCCCCCGGCGCTGTATAGGCCGTGCTGTAGGCCATGCCCTTGTAAACAAGCGGCTCATACCCGCTTCCGGCAGCCACTATCTCGCCCATGGCCCTGTCAAAAAGCAGGGAGGTCATTATATGATCCGGATGCATATCGCAGTCCACGGCGTATATCACATCTGGCGCATACTCAAGCACCGCGTCGCGTATGTCCTCAAGCACGTTTTCGCGCGTATACTCCCGCCCCCCTCTGAATGGCGGATGCCCGGCGAGGGCGTATGTCGCCGTGTGCCCCGCCTTGGACTCGACCACGCCGTCGGCGTTGTAAAGCGGCACGCCGTCCGCCGTGAGGCACCAATCGCCGTAGCCGAGGAAGATGACATGCTCCTCGTCTATGCCGCACACAGCCACCGCCGCAAGCGCTTCATTCAGTCGCTGCTCCGCGGGCACTCTGTTGTCGCCGTTCGTGACGTACATCACGTATACCTCGCTGCCGTAGCGCAGATATTCGTCTATCGCGCCGCACATGAGGTTGAGCTCGTCATCCTGATGCGGCACGACAAGCAGCACGCGCTTTCCCGCAAAAAGATTCGCCTTGCCGTCGTCTCCACCGGCGTACACCGCCGACGCGGAATATCCCGCCAGCACAGCGGCAAGCGCCGCGCCCGCCGCAATGAAAAGCGCCGTGACCGCTATCGTGAACTCCCTTGCGGCCTTCGGCACGCGCAGGCGCAGTACAAGCGAGGCCGCGAAGCCCGCCGCAGCCAACACAAACGCCAGATTCACCGGCGAGGCCTTCAGCATGAAGGCGGCCGCAATGTGCGTCAGCGCAAGTATCTCCAGCGCGCACAGCAGACTCAGCAGTATCTTGCCGGGCAAATGTTTCTTTTTCATTCCGTTTCCCCCTGTGTGGCGTATCGGTTTAATTGATTTATTATACACTCCGCGCCGCCGCTTGTCCACTGATAGGAGCTGATGATGAGAAAACACGGGGCGCGTATGCGTCCCGTGTTTGTTATTCCGTTATTCTATTTTTCAGTTCTTCTTGCGGCGCTTGATGATGAACACCGCGGCCGCGGCGCCCGCCGCGCTGAGGATGAGCAGCGCCGTCCACAGCGGCAGGTTGCTGTCGTCGCCGGTCTTGACGCCGTTGATGGCGGTGGAGCCGCCGAAGGTGTTGAAGTAGCCGACAGCGTAGGTATAGCTGCTGTTTCTGGTGGGGATGCTGATGGTGTGGTACGCGGCCTTGGGCAGCATGTTGAGCACATAGGTGGAGACCTCCACGGCTATCTCGCCGCCGTAGGCCAGCACGCGATAGGTGTTCGCCTGAAGCGCCACGCCGTCTATGAGCACCGCGCGGCTGGAATCGTAGTTTTCATACGCGTCGTTCACGCGGAGCTGGAGATTCGTCTTGCCGTCGTACATGGTGAAGTTCTGCCAGACGACCTCGGGCTGATAATCCACGACCACAGGCACGGCCGTGGTCTGGCTGCCGCCATAGCTTGCGCTGATATAGTACACGCCGTTGTAGCCGCCGCGCACCGTTGCGGCATTCGTCTTATCCGCCGGGTTATACGAGCAGTACCACCCGCCGAAGTTGCCGCCCTGCTGGAGAGTGACGCTTGCCTGCGCGGGCAGCGCCGTCGTGAAGATGTTGCTGACGACCTCGCCCGTGGAGTTGCCCTGGGCATCCTTCACCTGCGCGTACACCGTCGCCGTGCCGCCGCGCTTGGTGATCGTCGCGCCGGTCAGCGTGACCCACTTGCCGGAGGGTGTCGGCTCGGTTATATATATCCTTGTATAGCCCTTCGCGCCGGTGGTGCTTGTGGCCTCGACGTCAACATAGCCCGCGACCGAGCCCGGCGTAAGGAAGCCGGAGGCGGAGATCTGCGCGTTGACGCTGTCCTTATCCTTGCCGCTTATCCGCCATGTGATGCCGGAGAGCGGTTTTTCATGCTTGATATCGTTCGTGCCGTAGGCGTTGAGCTGTATGCCGCTGCTGTTGACGGCAACGGAGCCGGTCGGCCAGACGACGATGGGATCTCTGGAGGCGTTGATATAGAAGTCCGCCTGTGCGTCGTTATAGCCGGACTTGCTTGCAATGACTGTGACCTTGCCGCTCTGCTTGCCAGCGATCACGGTGTCGCCGGAGATGGCGGCGTCCTTCGCCTCGGTGGCAGCGTCAACTATCTTCCACGTCACGTTCTCAAGCGGAGTCTTGCGGTCGGTATCGTCGATGTCATAGGCCTTGAGCTGCGCCTTGCCGCCGACGTAGAGGCCGGTGGGCACAACGACGGCCATGTGCTTGTTCTCGACCGCGGCCTGCGTGGCGACGGTCAGTATACCGTCGCTGTAGCC
>URPU01000109.1 GCA_900549865.1 uncultured Eubacteriales bacterium | reverse complement strand
ATGCCCGTCTGCATGTTTTCATGAAATTACCGCACAAACGGGAGAGCCGCGCCCCCTGGTGCTCTCGGTAGCCGAAGCCCGAGGAGGTTACACCTTTTACCGGGCTTGTATACTTAAACGGCAGCGCAGAATAATCATATGACACATTTGACGGCACGGCATAGTTTGAAAACGCCTTTTGTGCTGCGTAAAATGCTGCTACCTTGGGCGGCGTTGTGGGCTTCGGCGTGGGCGTAGGGGTAGGCGTTGGAGTTGGAGTCGGGGTCGGGCTCGGGGTCGGAGCAGGTGCGGCGGTCGGTATGGGGGTCGCGGCAACAACTGCACTCGCAGGCTTGGGCTTGAAGTCCATTGTGAAATCAAAGACGTTTATAATATCCTCCTTTGTAAGCTCCGAGCCCAGTGCGATTATCGCCTGCGTCTGCTCATCCTCCATGCGCAGCACATCGGTAATTCCGTCCCGTATCTCGTCCGAGAGTGACGGAAGCAGCATTTTTATCGCCGTCAGCGCTATGAATATGCCCGCCGATATGTATAGCTTAATATCCTTCATGGCTTGTCACCTCAACTAATTATATTCGGTCAAGGCTGACAAATTCGCAAATAATTCTTGACAATGTCACATTGTCTTATTATAATAATAAAGCTGATTTCGGGGTGTAGCGCAGTTGGTAGCGCGCTTGGTTCGGGACCAAGAGGCCGGGAGTTCAAGTCTCCCCACTCCGACCAAAAATTAGGTTGATAGTTTTGATACGAGAGTATCTGAAACTATCAACCTTTTTCTTTTTGCAAAAATGCTTGCGGCACAAGGCTTTTCGGCAAAGCAACACTTTGGAATAGTTTCATTGTGGGCTTTATGCAGGTGTTTTGCTCCTCTCCAACTATCCATTCTGTGCCAAAGACAAAGCCCTCTCCGGCACAAAAGTGCCGAAAAAGGCTTGAAATCAAGGGCTTCCGAGGTCGACTGCTGACTTCGGAAGCCCTTTTTTGTTTATTCGATTGTGGGATTCCAGCGTTCAGACGCTCGGCAGCGATGTGGCATAGGAGTCTTGCGGTGTACGGATTTTGGAATAATACCGACGCCGGGGATATCTGTTTGCTATGTATCAGCTTGCGAGTATCTTGTTTATGCGCGCTTCCGCTTCCTTTGCTATTACTTCGGGGACGATGCCGGTGGCGACGACCTTGTCAAAGATCTCGCCGCACTTTTTCTTGCCGAGCAGTTTTATGGGGTACTTGAGCAGCTGAGGCGCAAGCTCCTTGATAACGGCGGCGGTATCGGGATTGTCAAGCAGCTCCTTGACGGTAAGCTTTCTGAAATCCATGGCAATACTCCTTTTCGTTATTGCGGGGAGTTGCCCTGCGGATGCTTACATTATAGCCTCCATCCCGCAAAACGGCAAGAGATTGACAGACAGGCTTTCATTTAAGCGTACTGTTGGGTACGTCGAGCACAATGTCGGACATAGGGAAGGACGCGCAGGGATGGATGTAGCCAAACTCGATATCGGCTCTGCGGCGGCCATCGGTCTTTTCCGGAACAAAGACCTTACCCGAGATGAGCTTTGAGCGGCACCATGAGCACTCGCCGCTGCGGCAGCGGGAGGGAGCGACGATGCCCGCACGCTCGATGGAGGTCAGCAGCGGCTCATCGGCGGAGGCGGTGATGTCGTATTCCCTGCCGCACTGAATGACCTTAAGGTTGAAGGTCTTGCCGCGGATATCCTCCGGGTAGCCGGGCTGATTCCACGGGTCCTTTATCATGCCGAACAGCTCACGGCGCACGAACTTGCGGCGCAGGCCGAGCTTTGCGATCTCGCCATCGAGGAAGTTGTACATCGCCTGCGGACCGCACATGAAGACGCTGTACTCCTCGCCACCGTACTTTTTGATAAGCTCGGCGGTGATGAAGCCGTGCTCATAGCCGGGCTTTTCCTCGTCGGACAGGACATGCACGACGTGTACCTTGTCGCAGGCGGCACAGACCTCGTCAAGTTCCTTCTTGTAGACAATGCCGTCTTCCGTGCGTGAGCCGAAAAGTATCGTCAGGTCGAAGTCCTCAAAGCCGTCGCGGATGGCGTATGCCATGCCCATGAACGGAGTGATGCCGGAGCCGCCCGCGAGTGCTACGACCTTCTTCGCGTCGCGCAGGCGCTCATAGTAGAGGTGACCCTGCGGCCCGGAGATAGTGACATGCTGCCCGACAACCCAGTGATCCTGAATGTACGGGCTGACAAAGCCGGCGTCATCGCGCTTGACGGTGATGTTGTATTCGCCGCGTTTTGCCCACGCCGGGGACGAGCAGAGCGAATATGAGCGCGTGGTCACGGTGCCGCCTATGGGGACGCATACGCTGATGTACTGCCCGGCTCTGAACGGGGCGAGGGCGGAGCCATCCTCAGTCTTGAGGACGATCGTCTTTGCGTCGGCACCGTTCCGGCGTATCTCGGCCACGATGACCTCCTGCTTCTCCGGGTGGCGCTGCTTTGCCTTTTCGTTGGTGGTGAGAGTTTTCGGCAGCGGAGCGGAGGAGGCCGCCTGTATCGCCTTTTCGCGCACCTTGGGCATGTTCTTGAACCTGAGCATATCAAGCGCACCGATCATGCCTACCTTGTAATTGAGCTTATCTGCCATCTTCTCAAGCCTCCTCTTCTTTCATTTCTGCGAGAGTCTTTTTTGCGAGCGTATCTCCGCTGAATATCGCGGAGTTGTAGCCGTCGCCGCGGATGCTTGCCGCACCGACAAACTTCAGTCCTTTTACCGGAAACTCTGTACCCATCATCATCATTCGCGGCATCATGTTGTCCCAGTCCTTCAGCTCGAAACCGTAGGCCGCGCCCTGAGGAACGTTGACATAGTTGCACATCGTCCACGGCGTCGCGATCTCAAGCTCCTCAATGTACGGGGTGACGGTAACGCCATAGCGCTCCTCGAAAAGCTTTATCAGCTTCTCGGCAAAGGCGGTCTTCGTCTCTACGTAATCATCCGGATCTACATTTGCCCAGTCATCATCCATGAAGGTGCTTGTGAGGGAGACAACGCAGGTACCCTCCGGTGAGAAGCCGGGGTTCACAACGTTGTAGCACACCATGACCTGGTTGCAGTTTGTCGCGATGGTTTTTCCGGATTCGTACTCCTTGGCCGTGTCGGCAGAGGTCGGGAGGAAGACGGTGTAATCGCGGATTCCGAGTTCCTCGGCGCTCCTGTCAAGCCCCATGTATACGACGAACATTCTCGCCGAATAGGTGCGGGCATTGCCAAGCTTCACCATGCGCTCCGGTACGACCTCCGGCGGGCACATCGTGGCGTACACCATGTTCTGGTTCATGTTGCAGAGAATGTGTTTTGTCTCGACCTCGCCGCAGGTAGTCTTAACGCCGCGGACGGTCTTGCTCTCATCGAAGAGTATCTCGGTCGCGGTGCAGTTCATCCACACCTCGCCGCCCATGCTGCGGAAGCATTCGAGCAGTCCTGTCGTCAGCTCGTTGCTGGTCTTGTCGGGTATCCACGCGCCGTGGTTTACGTACAGCCAGAGCATGTTGACGTACTGGAGGAAGGACAGATGGTCGGCGTCGACGCCGAGATAGCCCCAGTAGGTGTTCATTATATCCTGCGCGAGCTTCGGCATCTTCATCGCCCTGAACACACGGTTGACCGTGTAGCTGCCCAGCCGCAGGAAGTTGGGGAAGTGCTCCTGCATATACTTCGGGTCTGTCTTGCCCGCGACGCTCAGAGAGTAGTCGCCGGCGGCGTGAAACTCCGTGCCGAGGTCGAACAGATCCTGTATGGATTTGCGGCAGCCGGGCACAAGACGCTCCATCTCATTGACAAACTCCTTTACCGTGCATGGGAGGGTCGCGTCGATATGCGTCCTGCCGTCGGAGGCGGTGGTGATAACGCGGAAGTTATCCGGAACCATGTGCCACGGAATGTCAAGGCCGAACTCATCACAGATCCTGCGGCAGCCGCCGGGGTTTTCCTTTGTGCCCCATTCGCAGATCTCGTGCAGCGCCGTTTCAAATTCAAAACGGCCTCTACGGAAGCTTGAGGCGCAGCCGCCGGGCATATTGTGGCGCTCGATAAGCAGGGGCTTTTTTCCACCCTTTGCCATGCGGCAGGCTGCGGCAAGACCTCCGTTTCCGGCGCCGATCACAACGGCATCATATTTTGGCATCAGTATCTCCTCCTTAATTTGTGGTAATACCACGTGTTTGTACTGTGCATTTTATAACAATCACCGGCAAAAGGTCAATGCTGTTGCCGTATTTTCAGCGGAATAGTCAGGATTACGCTTGACTTTTAAGCATCTTGCAGGTAAAATTTGAAACGTGGAATTTGGTATGACCACAGGCAATCCGCGTTTGGGAGGCAAATATGGGGTTCAATAAAATAGTAGCGGTGTCCATGACGGAGCTGTTCGTGCAGCAGATTGAAAACATGATACTCTCCGGTGAGCTAGCTATCGGCGAGCAGCTGCCGCCGGCGCGGGAGCTGTCGGTAAAAATGGGCGTCAGCAGGACGGTCATTTCCGCGGGGCTTGTGGAGCTTGAGAAGCTCGGCTTTGTTGAGATTCGCACGCGGCAGGGCGTGTTCGTCTGCGACTACCGGCGTAAGGGCAGCCTTGAGACGCTCATCGCCATCATGCGCTATAACGGCGGCGCGATGAGGAAGAACGAGGTAAAATCTCTGCTCGAAACGCGCGACGCGATGGAGTGCCTGTGCCTGCGCCTTGTGTGCGAGAAGAACGATGTGGCCGAGCTTGAAAAGCTCAGTCCGATCCTTGACAGCATCCGTGACGCACGCAACGCCGACGAGGCCGCAGAGCGGGTATTCAGCTTCCACCATGAGCTTGCGATAATGTCCGGCAACGTGCTGCTGCCGCTGCTATACTATTCCTTTAAGACGCAGGGCGAGTACCTGTGGTCACTCTATTGCAGGCGCAGCGGTGTGAAGAAGCTGTATGAAATAAAGCTTGCGCTCTTCTCGGCACTTATGAATAAGGATATTGATTCCGCGATAGAGCAGACGCACCAAATCATGGATGTCGCAAAGAACGACCTTGGTTTCTACGGGGCGTGACAACAGAAAAAGCTCGTTCGGCTCAAAGCACCCTTACGCGCTTTTTCCTTGGCGTTATTAATTAAAAGGTGTGGCAAAATTAAAAGGTTTATTTGCCATCAACTGCAGTTGGGTGCGAAGAGTTGGCAAGGATCTTTTCAATCTGCTGTCCCAAGAGCTTGTTTTCCTCCAACGCCTTTTCTTGAAGCGCCTTCAGTTCTTCTTGAGACATCGCAGCTAATTCTTTGTCGGTATATTTTTTCATAACTACCACCTTTTCTTTCGTGCGGTTAGCATTCCGCTTCAAAGACGGAACGGAGATTGAGGTTGGGGCTGAATAAGCCCCGCGTTTTTGTTATTCGGATGGTTTCACTTTCTCGGTTATGGTTTCATTTTCGGGTGAAACCAAATGAAACCGTTTGAAACCGTATCAATATTATCAACTGTTACCAGAAGAAAAATCCTGTCGTATTTTCGACAGGATTTTTCTTTTATAGAGAGTAACGCTGAAAAAGCGGACAGTCAGAGAAATAAATACAAGGCTTGACTTGACAAGCGCTCGGCTGCCGAGCTCACCGAAAGCGGCGCTTCCCATGCGCAGCTTGAGCTGAACGTCTTCGGCACGGATAACGTCACGCGCGCGGTGCTGCCGCATATGCGCGCGCAGGGCGGCGGCAGGATAGTGTGCATGAGCTCCATCGCCGGTATAGTGCCGATCCCGTTCCAGCTCTGGTACTCTGTCAGCAAGGCGGCCATAATCGCCTATGTCCTCGCACTCCAGAACGAGGTGCGCCCCTTCGGGATAAGCGTCTGCGCAATAATGCCGGGCGATATCGCCTCCGGCTTTACCGACGCACGGCGCAAATCCGCCGCCGGGGACGATGTCTATGCCGGGCGCATCGAGCGCTCTGTCGCCGTCATGGAGCATGACGAGCGCACCGGCATGACGCCCGAATACGCCGGCAGCTTCGTCGCAAAATACGCGCTGAAAAAGAACTCACGCCCGCTCGTTGCGATGGGCTTTGCCTACAAGGGCGCTGCCATGATCGCAAAGCTCTTCCCGCGCCGTCTGTCCAACTGGATAGTCGGGCAGATATATGCGAAGTGACGTTTCGGCTCGACATAATATATTTGCAATGATTGACAAACTGTGGGATAATGTAAAGCATATCTTACATGTCTGGAGCGCGCCCGGAATGAAAACAAAACGCAGATGGTATATTATCGCCGCCGCACTGCTGCTTGCAGCTGCGGCGGCTGCCGGAATATTTGGACATTTTCGCCGTGACTATCGCAGCCGTGCCTATGAGCTGCTTGCCGCGGGGGATTATTCCGGCGCCGTGGCGCAGTTTGAAAAGGCGGGGGACGGCGATAACGCCGAGCTGTGCCGGGAGCTTATACGCGAGCAGAGCTATACCGACGCGCGCCGCGCCCAGCAGGCGGGGGACTATGAGACCGCGCGGCGGATGTTCACCGAGCTCGGCGATTATAAGGACGCGCGCAACCTTGAGCTTGCCTGCCGCAGTCTTGAGGCGCGGCAGCTCATGGAGGAAGGGGAGCTGCTGGACGCGCTGGAGCTGTTTGAATCCCTCGGCGAATACCCCGGCACGGATACGGGGATGGATTCCGTAAAGGAGAAGCTGTACCGGAAGGCGCTTGACTGCGCCTGCGCGGGGG
>URPU01000108.1 GCA_900549865.1 uncultured Eubacteriales bacterium | reverse complement strand
AGTTTATCGGCTGACGAACGAAATTTGTCCGGGCGCGAAAGCGCCCGGATTTTTTGTGCCTTTTTGACGTAGAACCTTTATAACGCCTCCAGCGTGCAGAGTAAGGCGCGGATTTTTGATGGTTTAATATTGCGTCGAAATAGGGGCTGTGGTAAATTGTTATATATAGATGCGTAAGTAAAGCAAAGCGCTGCAAGCTGCACAAGCTTCAACCGACAAAAGAGTGTGCATATAGGGAGAAAAAGTTATGTGGGTATGTAAATTCTGCGAAACGGAAAACGAGGACGGACATGCCGCCTGTATATGCTGCGGGCATAAGCATGCTGAGGTATATTGCGCCGCTGCGCGCACCGGCGATGGCACCGCCAATACCGGAGACATGTCAAAGGAGACTCCAGCGGCGTCACCGAAAAGGGCGATAATTATTACGGTTTTCGCCGTTCTCGCTGCACTGTGTATCGGTTTCTATACGATACATGATTGGCAGCCGGCCACATGCACCGAGCCGGAGGTCTGCACGATATGCGGCAAGGTTCGGACTCCGGCTTCGGGGCACAAGTGGATAGATGCGACTTACTACGCGCCGAAAACGTGCGCGAGCTGCGGCCTCACAGACGGTCACGTAAAAGGGTATATCGGTGTCCTTAATGGAGTCGTTAGCTCTGAGGATGTACATGTTAGAGGCGGGCAATGGAGCAAGGCGCTCGAGCTTGCGGAGCCGCTTGATAGATGTATCAAAATGACAATGGAGTTGACAGTCACGGATTATAGCGGCGACCCATTTGGCGCGTGGTGTCTGTATGGAAGGATGACTGACGGAAAGTGGGAGTATATAGGCGACTTCAATATTGATAAACGGTTTATAAATGAGACTCTTAAAACACAATTTACGTTTGATCCATATGTCTCTTTTGATGCATTAACTATGGTTCAAAAGGATGAACAGAAATACGACATAAACTACACGTTCAAGTTCTCTGATGCGCAGCATTATATTGACTGAACAGGAACGGTTCTCTCCTTTATCAGGATCCCGGCGAATACTTGCGGCAGGCACGAACAATGTGCCTGCCTTTTCTCTATTTTTTGTACTTGTCGAAAACCGTCAAATCTCCAAGAGGGCCTTTGCCCGCGCCGCAGTAACATGACCCGCTTTACATTTGGTTTTGCAGGTACTTTGCGCATATGCAAAGCACACACGCTCTGAATTCAGAACCCGGCTGCGGCCCTCCGTGCTTTGGGCACCCTCATCCGCTTCACGTGCGGCGGCCGATATTCTCCGCAATGCGGACGAGACGCAGCACGTCGCGCAGGGTGGCCTCATAGTCCGCGGCGGTGCGCCCGGCAAGCTTATCCACGCTCAGCGCGGCGCGGTCGGTCGAGAACATCGCGCTGACGCCCAGTTCATACGCCGCGGCGGCGGAATCGTCTATGCCGCCGGCAATGACAACGAGCGGCACGCCCTTTTCCCGCGTGCGCGCGGCGACGCCGGATATGACCTTTCCGTCAACGCTCTGGCTGTCCACGCGCCCCTCGCCCGTGATGACGAGGTCAGCGCCCGCAAGCGCTGCGTCGAAGCCGACGGCGTCCAGCACGGCGTCTATCCCGGAGCGCAGCGCCCCGCCCAGAAGCGCGGCGCAGCCCGCGCCCATGCCGCCCGCCGCGCCCGCGCCGGGCATGTCGAGCACATCGACGCCAAGCTCCTCGCGTATAACGGCGGCGAAATGCGCAAGTCCTGCGTCAAGCCGCCGGATATCCGCCGCGTCCGCGCCCTTCTGCGGGCCGAACACATGCGCCGCGCCTTTCTCGCCGCAGAGGGGGTTGGTCACGTCGCACATGAGCTTCAGCTCCACGCCGCGCAGAAGCTCACGCGCGGCGGAGACGTCGATATGCGCGATATCGCGCAGCGTATTGCCCACGGGGACGAACTCCGCGCCGCTTCCGTCGAAGAACTTTACGCCCAGCGCCGCGGCGCAACCGCAGCCGCCGTCGTTCGTGGCGCTGCCGCCGAGGCCGAGCAGCACCGTCGTGCAGCCCGCGCGCACTGCGTGCGCGATAAGCTCGCCCACGCCGAAGGTCGTGGCGCGGCCGGGGCTGCGCGTGCCGCCGGCCAGCGGAAGCCCGGCGGCAGCCGCCATTTCGACGACGGCCAGCCCGCCAAGGCAGGCGTACCGCGCCGCAACGGGCGTGCCCAGCACGCCCGTGACCTCAACCGTCACGGGCGATGCGCCCATCGCCTCTATAAAGCAGTCCACCGTGCCCTCACCTCCGTCGGCGACGGGGATGGTGACGGCCTCGCAGCCGGGGAAGCACTCGGGGATAACGCGCCGCGCGGCGGCGCAGATATCAAGGCTGGAAAGCGTGCCCTTGAACGAGTCCGAAACTACGATGCATTTTTTCATCGTCTGCCCTCTGCGCCGTCAGGCGTTGACGACGTTGACGGGCGCGCCGTCGAGGAAGGCGCGGACGTTTGCCGCCGTGCAGTCGAGTATGCGCTGGCGGCTCTCTATGGGCGCCCAGCTTATGTGCGGGGTGATGATGCAGTTTTTCGCCGTGAGCAGGGGGTTGTCGCCGCGGATAGGCTCGGTCGAGACGACGTCAAGCCCGGCGGCGGCGACCTTGCCGCTGTTGAGCGCCGCGGCGAGATCCTCCTCCACGACCAGCGGGCCGCGGCTGTTGTTGATGATGATGACGCCGTCCTTCATCTTTGCGATGCTGTCCTTGTTGATGATGCCCTTGGTGTTGGGGAAGAGCGGGCAGTGCAGGGCGATAACGTCACTGCGGGCGAAAAGCTCATCCAGCTCCACATACTGCGCGATCTCGCGCCCGGAGTCCGTCGGGCGGCTGCCGCTGGCAAGCACGGTCATGCCCATCGCCTTTGCGATGCGCCCCGTCTGCTGGCCGATGCGGCCAAAGCCGATTATGCCGATGGTCTTGCCGGCAAGCTCGATAAGCGGGTAATCCCAGAAGCACCAGTCCGGGCACGCCTCCCAGCGCCCCTCATGCACGGCTTGTGAATGGTGGGCGACGTGGTGGCATATCTCCAGCAGCAGCGCGATGGCGAACTGGCCGACTGCCGCCGTGCCGTAGGTGGGCACGTTGCTCACGGGGATGCCCTTCGCGCGGGCGCAGGCCGTATCCACGACGTTGTAGCCCGTGGCAAGGACCGTGATGTACTTGATGTTCGTGCAGGCGTTGAGGACCTTTTCCGTGAGGGGGGTCTTGTTGGTCATGACGATCTCCGCGTCGCCGATGCGGCGGATGATCTCGTCCTCGTCGGACGGGGTGCGGTCATACACCGTCAGCTCGCCGAGAGCCTCAAGCTGCGCCCAGCTGAGGTCGCCGGGGTTTTCCGTGTAGCCGTCGAGAATTACGATCTTCATATTATCTGCTCCTTTATAAAAATTTTTGTCTTGTGTTTTTTATTATAATATGCTAATAATTAGAATTGTCACAAGATTTATCAAGAAACGATGTAATTTTTACAATAATGGAGGCACGCATGTTTATTTTGCCGGAGGACGCACAGCGCATTGCGGACGAGCTGAAGGGCATAACCGGCCGCGACGTCAACTTTATAGACAAGGACGGAATGATAATCGCCAGCACGAACGCCGCGCGGATAGGCCAGATACACGAGGGGGCGCGGCGGCTGATCCGCGATGCGCTGCCCAGCGTGACAATATACGACAGGGACAACGTGGCCGGGGCACAGCAGGGAATAAACCTGCCCGTGCGCGTGGGCGGCGAGACCGTGGGCGTCATAGGCATGACCGGCGCGCCGGAGGAGCTGGCGGCGCTGGGCGGCGCGGTGCAGAAAATGACGGAGCTGCTTGTGCGCCGCCTGCAAAAGCAGGAGCAGGAGCTGGAGGCCGGCCGTGCGCGCAGCATATTCTATGAAAGCTGGATATTTTCAGACGGCGCGGATCTGGGCAAGCTGGAGGCGCGAAGCGCGCTTCTGGATATAGACATGCAGCGCCCGCGCGCCGTCGCCGTGGCCGAGTTCACGCCCGCGCGTGAAACGGCGGAGCAGCTTCCGGAAATGCGCGTGGCACAGGCCGCGGAGCAGATGAACAGGCTCCTCGGCGCGCAGGCGCAGAGCTTCTGCTTCCGCACGCAGCGCCGCGTCGTGGCCATACTGGACTGCACCGGCGGAGACGGGGCGCGCGCGGCCATTTCGCGCGCACTGAAAAGCGTCGGCGATTTTTACGGCGTATCGTACCGCTGCGGGCTTTCCGCGCCCTGCGCCGCGCCGGAGGAGCTGCCGCGGAAATACAGCGAGGCGGAGCTTGCCTTCGCCGCGGCGCGCGGCCGGGCGGAGAGCACCGTGTGTGTTTACGACGACCTGTCGGCGGACTTCATATTGCAGTATATCCCGGACGACGCCGTGCGCCGGCTGGAGGAGAGGCTGCTGGGCGCGTGCACGGCGGCGGAGCGCGCGGAGGTCATGGCCGCGGTGCGGATGTATTTCCGCTATGAGGGCGACGCCGCCCGCGCGGCGCGGGAGCTTTACGTGCATAAAAACACCGTTTACCACCGCATACGCCGCGTACAGGAGCTGACGGGGTACAGCTTACAGCGCCCGTCCGAGGCAGTCTTGCTGTACATCCTCGCACAGCGCAGCAAATAAAACGCCCCCTGCGGCGGGGCCCGAAGGGAGCCTTCCGCAGGGGGGATATGCGCCGGTTCTCCGCTTTTCGCGGCCGCGTTCCGGCGCGGCGGCTTACAGACGCTCAAAGCCGTCGTTCGGCTGCTCCTTTACGGGCTTGGGGCGGCGGCGCATATTGGTGATCATTATCCAGTTATACAGCACCAGCATCATGGCGGCGGCAAAGAACATAAGCTGCATCCCCATATACCGGCTGTCCGCGATTATCATTATATCCACGGCGGCGGCAAGCATGGAGAAGAACATGGCGCGCGGCGGATTGGGCACGCCGTAGGGGAAGCCCGCCATGCGGAAAAAGGCGATGATGGAGAGGATTATCGCCACGGCCTCCAGCCCGTATGACCACACGATGCTGTTGTTGGAGTTTATCTTGTAGCAGGTGACGAGCCATATGCAGAAAAACAGGATGGGCATGAATGCGCAGAAGCAGGAGAAGCGCAGACTTGAGGCGTGCGGCTTGTTCGCGGAGCTGAGCAGCAGCGGATACGTCACGCCGGAGAGGAAGCCCGCAATGGCCAGTATGCGCAGAAAGCCCGCGTCGGTGTCCGTCTCGGATGCAGTGAGCAGCAGCACGGAGCCCGCCGCCATGATAAGGCCGATGACGAGCCGCACGGCGGAGTAGAGCCTGCCGGGGTTATAGAGCGCCGCGTAGAAATCCTCCGGCACGTAGTATCGCCCGCTGCGGAAGTGGTCCACAAAGCGCAGGAAGAGATATCCGGAGACGAGTATCATAAGCGGCACGAGGAGGTTGAAGATGCTTTTGTCCACAAGCCCCTCGTCGTTGAAGGCCAGCATCGTCTGAAGCCAGCGCACGAACACGCTGAACGCGCCTGCACCGCAGACGTAACAGGTGATCTCCAGCGCCTTTTTCTCCATGTTCTTCCGGAATATTATTTCTTCATCTGTCATTTCAGTCTGATTAGGCATATTCATGATCTCATTTCAATAGAATGATATTATAATAATGTATTGTATACTTAATCACGCCGCACGTCAAGCTCTGGCGTGCGCGGACGCGCACAAGAGGAAAGTGAAGGAGCACGCATGAAGAAAATTCTCATCCTATGCTACACGGTGCTTATTGCGGCCTTTATATTGCCGCTCTTTTTCGGGAAGCTGCCCGAGGAGAAGGAGGCCCCGCTCACCCTGCCGGAGCTTCAGCAGAGCGCGCGGCAGGACGCCGCCGCATCCGAAACGGCACAGCCCGGCCCGGCGAACGCGGAGGAGGAAAGCATGCGTGTGCTGATAAACGGGGAGGCCGTGGACATGGCCGCGGCGGATTACCTGACGGGCGTCGTCGCGGCGGAGATGCCGGCAAGCTTTGAGTTCGAGGCGCTGCGGGCGCAGGCCGTCGCGGCGCGGACCTACGCCATGTACTGCGAGAGCACCGGCCGCCACAGCGGCGCACAGGTGTGCACGGACAGCGGCTGCTGTCAGGCGTGGCTGAGCCGGGACGAGCTTAAGGCGCGCTGGGGCGCGGACTACGACGTGTACTATGAAAGACTGCGCGCCGCCGTGACGGAAACGGCCGGCGAATATCTCAGCTATGAGGGGCAGCCGGTCTTTGCCGCGTTCCACTCCTCCTCCGCCGGAACGACGGAGGACAGCGGCCGGGTCTGGAACAGCGTGCCGTATCTCATAAGCGTGAGCAGCCCGGAAAGCGCGGAAACTGTGCCCGGCTACGTCAGCACGGTGGACGTGAGCAGGCTGGACTTCCGCGACAGCATACTCGCCTCCTGTCCGGAGGCGGATTTCAGCACGCCGGAGGAGACGTGGATCGGAGAAATAAAGCGCACGCCCGGCGGCCGCGTGGAGAGCGTGACTCTCGGCGGGCGGGAGATAAAGGGCACGGCGCTGAGGAGCATGTTCTCCCTGCGCTCGACCGCGTTTGAGCTTGAGTGGACGGGCGAGGTGTTTCGTTTCACCGTGACAGGCTACGGCCACGGCGTCGGCATGAGCCAGTACGGCGCGAACGTCATGGCGCAGGGCGGCGCGGACTACAGGGAAATTCTCGCGCACTACTACCCCGGAACAGAGCTTGTGCGCGCGGAATAAATGCATATAATATTGCAACACAGGCGCGGCATCAGCCGCGCCCCAGCTTGTCAAAAAAAAGCCTCGCAGAGTTTCGCGTCCGCAGACGCGAAAGCAGTATGATATGTTT
>URPU01000107.1 GCA_900549865.1 uncultured Eubacteriales bacterium | reverse complement strand
ACAGGCGGCGGGAATTTCCCGCCGCCTGTGATTTATTACGATATCTATTTATGTATTATCCAGAGTTTTCAGATACTCTTCAAACACAAGGCCCGACTCCGTGACGGCCTTTGCCGTGACAGGCCCAACGTAGCGGTAATGCCACGGCTCATAGATGATGCCGGTGATATCGCTGCTGCCGTTGGGATAGCGCAGGATGAAGCCGTATCGCCAGCAGTTGTTCATGAGCCACTGCTGCACCTCCGTGCGCTCCTGCCAGCGGTCAAGGTTCGTATACGTCTCGCTGATCAGGTCCACGGCGAGGCCGAGCTGATGCTCACTCGTGCCGGGCAGGGCGACGGACTGCGCCGCGATGTCCGGCGCATCCTTATTGGGCACGCCCTCCGCCAGAAGGCGCATTATCTTGTTGCGGTAAAGCCCCTCCTGATATTCCTGCGTGCGGTACGCCGAGCATATTATGGGCAGATAGCCCTCTGCACGGCAGTCCTCCAGCATCCGCGAGAGGGCACGTGCACAGCGCCTGTCCACAAGATAGCCCTCCACCGTGTCAAGCTGAACCTCATACCCCTCCGGAACCTCGTTCCACGGGTTGACGAGGATGAGCAGCGACTGCGTGAACTCGTCAGCGCGCGCCTTTATCACGGAGAGCTTATGCGTCCTCTCGTTCTGCGCCGCCTCAAGCGCGCGCCGCGCCTGAAGCACGTCCAGCCGTGCGCGCGCCCCGGCAAGCACAGCCTGTTCCTGCGCCGCCGCGGCGGAGGATCTGAGCGCGCGCTCAAAGCTGACGGCGCGCCATGCAAGCAGCGCCGCCGCGATAAGCAGCGCCGCCGCGAGCACCGCGGCCGCAGAGAGAAGTATTTTCTTTTTCTCCCCTGTTTTCATAGCTTCACCATGCAGCACCGGACGTGAAGCGCAGTCAGAAATTTATGACTCCCAAATGCTCAAGCAATATCTTCACGCCGATAAGTATAAGTATCACGCCGCCGACGCGCTCCGCCCGCGCCTTATAGCGCGCGCCGAAGCGGTGGCCTATGTATATGCCGAGGGCGGACAGGCAGAAGGTCGTCACGCCGATGAGCGACGCGGCGGGAACTATCCGCACCTGCAAGAAAGCGAAGGTGATGCCGACGGCCAGCGCGTCGATACTCGTCGCCACGGCCAGAAACACCATCGTCTTGAAGCCGAAATCGTCGTTGAGCTTTTCCGCCTCGCCGAAGGACTCCTTTATCATATTGCCGCCGATGACCAGCAGCAGCGCAAAAGCGATCCAGTGGTCAACGCTGGTGATTAGGCTTTCAAAGCGGGAGCCGAGCAGATAGCCGATGACCGGCATGAGAAACTGAAACCCGCCGAAATAAAGCCCGACGATGGCCGCGTGCTTTTTTTCAAGCCGGTTCACACTAAGCCCCTTGCACACGGAGACCGCGAACGCGTCCATGCTAAGCCCCACGGCAATAAGAAAAAGCTCCACGAAACTCATATGTCATTCTCCTCTTTTACACTGCCGGGCGGCAATGTTAAACGTACAGCATCCGCGCGAAAATGTCAAGGCGCAGAGGGGCGAATTGGCGGCGCAGCCTTTCCCCGGCATTTCCGTCAAAAATCACCGGCGGGTGTCCGCCGGTGCGCCGTGCCATATTGGGGTCATGATACCATAAACGCCGCGTCTTGTCTACTGTAATCCGGCGAAAACTGCGCAAAAAACGGCGCGCGGGTGCGCGCCGTTTTTTCATTTCTTAAAACTTCTGGTCGAGCTTATAGGTGATATCCTCCTCAAAGCTGAGGCGAAACTCCCTGCCGTTGAGCATTCTGGATATTGCGGGGAGGTGCTTGAAGAATATGAGCCCCGCCGCGATGAAAATGAGCTTAAGGACAAGGTCGTTATCCACCAGCAGCAGCGACGCGACGACAAGCACCAGCGTACCGGCAAGCGTGCCCAGCGCGACATAGCGGCTGAACCACGTGACAGCCGCCGCAACGACCGCCGCAGCGATGCCCAGAGATGGGTTTATGAAAAGCCCCATGCATATCATGCAGACCGTGGCATGACTGCCCTTGAAGTCATAAAACAGCGGATACAGCCGCCCCAGCACGAGGCATAGGCCCGCAAATGCGCGCCCGACGTCCGCATGACCCTTGAAGCCCAGCAGCAGCGCGCCGAAGAGTATGGGCAGGGCGTCCTTCACAAGCTCCGTCAGCAGCAGGCGCACAGCGCCCCACACGCCGTATATCCGGCGGAAGTTTGAAAGCCACACGTTGCCCTTGCCGAGCCGCCGCAGACTTGTGCGGAACACGAAATTCGACGCGATGACCATCGTGCTCATGCTGCCCACACCGTAGGCCACAACTGCGATCAAAAGCAGCAAAAACCAGTAGAGAATCATTCCTTGTCACCTTTCTGCCGGATAACGATGCGGATGGGCGTGCCCTCAAGGCCGAAAACCGCCCTGATCTGATTTTCTATATAGCGCTGATACGAGAAGTGGAACAGCTCGCGCGAGTTGCAGAATATGACGAAGTTGGGCGGCTTGATGCCTGTCTGCGTCATGTAGTATATCTTTAGGCGGCGGCCCTTGTCCGTGGGAGGCTGGACGCGCGCCTGCGCGTCGGCAAGGACGTTGTTGAGCATCCCGGTGGAGATGCGCATATTGGTCTGGTCGTTGGCGAAGTTGATAAGCTCAAATATCCTGTCGGTGCGCTGACCCGTCATGGCGGAGATGAACACTATGGGGGCGTAGCTCATGAAGCTCAGATCGCGCATGATGTCCTTGCGCATTTTCTCCATGGTGCCAGTCTCTTTATCGACAAGATCCCACTTGTTGACGACGATGATGCTGGCCTTCCCCGCGTCGTGCGCAAGGCCGGCAATCTTGGTGTCCTGCTCCGTCACGCCGTCGCGCGCGTCGATCATGATAAGGCACACGTCCGCGCGCTCAATGGCGAGCTGCGCGCGCATGACGGAAAACTTCTCCACACGCTCATCCACCTTGGACTTGCGCCGGATGCCGGCGGTGTCGATGAAGACATACTTGCCGAATTTGTTTTCCAGCGCGCTGTCCACGGCGTCGCGCGTCGTACCGGCAACGTCGCTGACGATGACGCGCTTTTCGCCCAGCACGCGGTTGACGAGGGAGGACTTGCCCACATTGGGCTTGCCTATCACGGCGACCTTTATGCTGTCGTCCTCTTCCTCCTCGCCGGAGGCATCCGGGAAGTATTTGACGCACTCGTCCAGCAGATCACCCGTACCGTGGCCGTGAATGGCGGATACGGCGATGGGGTCGCCGAGGCCGAGGGCGTAGAATTCATATATGGCGGGGTCCGTCACGCCGGTGGAGTCGGCCTTGTTCACAGCCAGCACCACGGGCTTTTTCGCGCGCAGCAGCATGTTTGCCACGTCCTTATCCGCCGCCGTGACGCCCGTGCGGATATCCGTCACGAGGACGATGACGTCCGCCGCGTTTATCGCTATCTGCGCCTGTTCGCGCATGAAAAGCAGTATCTCGCTGTCGGTCGTCGGCTCTATGCCGCCGGTATCGACAACGTTGAACTTACGCCCGCACCACTCGCACTCGGCATACAGCCTGTCGCGCGTGACGCCGGGGGTATCCTCCACTATGCTGAGCCTTTTGCCCACGAGCTTGTTGAAAAGCATGGACTTGCCCACGTTGGGCCGGCCGACTATGGCAACAAGAGGTTTTGACATTTGCTGTTTCCCTCCTCCGGTCAGTTCTGATTGTATTGATAATAAGCCGTGCTCTCGCTGCGCTGCGGCAGCTTGACCTCCGGCAGCACGCCGGACATGGCATCCCACAGGGTGAAGCCGTCCTGCTCGATGGGGTAGATGGGCACGCCGAGCGTCTGCACGGCCTGCTCAAGCGTGACGTCGTCCAGAAAGTCCATCTCCTGACGGCGCAGCATGTTTTGCGAGATGAACAGCCGCTTCCCCAGATCGCGCCCCTTGAGCTGGCGGATAAGGTCGCCGCCGGTTATAAGCCCCGTGACGTTGATGCTGTGGCCGAAAAAGTCGTTCTCTATGGCGTAGACATGACCCTCCATTCCGGGGTAGCGGTGCTTCGCCATGGCGACGAGGCGTTCAAAATACGGCGCGACGGAGACGCCCGTCGCAATGGAAAACGGCACACAGTCAGGCTCATCCGACAGCGTGAGCGCAGAGCGAAACTCCGTGTGCATCAGGCGTATCATGCCCACGCCGTTTTCAAGCTGAGTGTATTCCTCATAAAACTCATCGTCCGGTATCTCATATCCGGCCTTAATATAAAACTCATCGCCGCAGAAGAAGATGCGCGTGCCGTACTTCTTCACGCACTCGTCACCGAAGGCGGTTATCTGGTCGATGGTTTCGGCGGCGTGCTCCTTCGTGAACGGCGTCAGCGGATAAAGCCCCTCGCGGAACTTCGTCAGCCCCACCGGCACGACGGACACGCTGTGTACGCTGGGGTACATCCCTGCAAGGTCGCGCATGGTGCGCTCAAGCTCCTCCCCGTCGTTCAGGCCGGGGCAGCAGACTATCTGGCAGTTCATCACGATGCCCGCCGCGGCGAAGCGGCGCATGGTGTCAATAGTTTCCCCGGCGCGCTTGTTTTTAAGCATCATGCAGCGAAGCTCGGGGTTCGTGGTGTGCACAGACACGTTTATGGGGCTTACGTGCAGGGCGATAATGCGCTCTATCTCTCTTGGGGAGAGATTTGTCAGCGTGATATAGTTGCCAAGCAGGAAGCTCAGGCGCGCGTCGTCGTCCTTAAAATACATCGTCTTGCGCATCCCCTTCGGGAGCTGGTCGATGAAGCAGAACACGCAGTTATTCGCGCACGAGCGCGGATTGTCCATAAGGTAGCTTTCAAAGTCCACGCCGAGGTCGCCGCCCTCGCGCTTGTGCAGGCGCAGCTCGCGCCGCTCACCGTCCGGCGATTCAAGCACGACTGTGAGCATCGGGTCATAGGCGAAGAACTTGTAGTCGAGCACGTCCAGTATTCTGTTGCCGTTTATGGACACCAGCCTGTCACCCGGGTGCGCGTGTCCGTGCAGCGGGCTGGATTCATCTATGGATTTTATGACGTTTTCCATGCATCCTCCCACTGCGTACTCTTGCGTATGCAAAGGGTCTGCCCTTTGTATACGCAAAAGGAGGAAAGGCTTCCCTCTCCTCCTAAAGCTTCTTTACTTGCTCTCCTCGACGTTGATGACCTGACGGCCATTGTACTGTCCACAAGCCTTGCAAGCGCGATGGGGCATGCAGAAAGCGCCGCAGTTGGGGCACTTGACTATTGCGGGAGCCTCCAGCTTCCAGACGGAAGAACGCCTCTTGTCACGTCTCTGACGCGATACTTTTCCCTTAGGGACTGCCATGTTGACACCTCCTGATCAATAGCTGTTTATGAGCAGCTCTATTATTTATTTGCCATCGGGGTCTTTATCCAAAAGCTGCTCAAGCACAGCAAATCTTGGATCAAGTTGTTTCCTGCACGTGCAGGGGCCAAGGTTGAGATTCTTGCCGCAGGTGGGGCACAGCCCCTTGCAGTCCTCCTTGCAGAGGAACTTCATGTCCATGTCCAGAATGAACAGCGTGGACAGGACTTCGTCAAGCTCCAGCTCGTCACCGTCCAGCGTGAAGAGGTCGGGGTCATCACCCGTGTTCTCCTCAACGATGGTCGCGTCGAGCCGCGTCACCTTGGTGCTGGGGAATTCGCAGCCGCAGCGGTCGCAGATGCAGAGCATATCGGCCGTGATGCTTCCGCCGAGACGGAGAACGCCGGCCTCATTATAGACCCTGCCTTCGGCGCGGGGCGGAGCCACGTAGCGCTCTATCGAAGGGAAGTCAAGCCCGTCCGCCGCCAGTTCACATTCAAACGGAACCGAAGCGCCGGGGATCTCTATGATCTCTCTAAGATTAAGCCGCATAACGCACCTCAACTATCCATCCGCCAACGTCAGCCTTAATATTATAGTTTGTTTGTCAAGGCTTGTCAACAGAAATTTTATATAGTATAATCGGAAAAAACATAAAAATTTTATTTTTTCTTATAAACGGGGCCAAACGCCATGAAGGAATTGACAATAAAGCAAAATGACGCGGGGCAGCGCCTTGACCGCTTCGTCGGCAAGGCCGTGCCGCTGCTGCCGGAGTCGCTGCTGCAAAAGTACATCCGCCTCAAGCGCATCAAGGTAAACGGCAAAGGCGCGAAGCGCGACGCCCGCCTTTCCGTGGGCGACACGGTGCAGCTTTACATCAACGACGAGTTTTTTGAAAAGCCGCGCGAGGAAAATTCATACCTCAAGGTCGGCACGCCGAAGCTGAGCATAGTATATGAGGATGAGAACATCCTGCTTGCCGACAAGAAGCCGGGCGTGCTGTGCCACAGCGCGGGCGTATGGGATTATAACACGCTTATCGCAAATATTCAAGCCTATATGGCGCAGAAGGGCGAGTGGCGGCCGCGCGAAGAGAACGCCTTTGCCCCGGCGCTGTGCAACCGCATCGACCGCAACACCGGCGGGATAGTCATCGCCGCGAAGAACGCCGAGGCCCTGCGCATACTCAATGACAAGATACGCGACAGGGAGATCGAAAAATACTATCTTTGCGCCGTGTCCGGGCGGCCGCGGCCCGCGGAGGGTCGGCTTGAGAATTTTCTTTTCAAGGACGCGGTGAAAAATCAGGTCTACGTCAAGGCAAAGCCTGAGCCGGGCGCAAAGACCGCAGTGACGGAATACAGAACGCTGTGCACGAAGGGGAAGCTGTCGCTGGTCGAATGCAGACTGCTGACGGGCAGGACGCACCAGATACGCGCGCAGATGGCCTATGCCGGCTGGCCGCTG
>URPU01000106.1 GCA_900549865.1 uncultured Eubacteriales bacterium | reverse complement strand
TCATGCTCACGCGCCGCTATTACCGCAGCGGAGAGAGCGAGTATTACATCAACCGCCAGTCAGTCCGCCTCAAGGACATAAACAGCCTTCTTATGGACACCGGCCTCGGCCGCGACGGATATTCCATCATCGGGCAGGGCAGAATCGCCGACATCGTCTCCACCAAGAGCGCCGACAGGCGCGAGGTTTTTGAGGAGGCCGCCGGTATCTCGCGCTACCGCTACCGCAAGGAGGAGGCCGAAAGCAAGCTTGCCAAGACCGAGGAAAACCTCCTGCGCATAAACGACAAGATAGAAGAGCTTGAAATGCAGGTCGGCCCGCTGAAAAAGCAGGCGGAAACGGCGAAGCGCTATCTCATGCTGCGCGACGAGCTGCGCATTCAGGAGATATCCGTGTGGATGGCGACGCTGGACAAGCTGCATGAGCAGGCCGACGCCGTCAATCAGGAGTATGACCAGGTCAAGTCCGAGCTTGACCGCGCCCGCCACGAGCTTGAGGCGCTTTACGCCTCGTCCGACAGCATATCTGAGCGTATGCACCAGAAGGACGTGGAGAGCGAGCAGGCGCGCGAAAGGCTTTCCGCGGCGGAGGCCATGGCCTCCGAGTGCGAGGCGAATGTGGCCGTCATAAAGGCCAACGTGGAAAGCAGTATAGAAAGCCGGGAGCGTATGCTCAAGGAGCTTGCAGAGCAGGAAAGCCGCACCGGCGAGATAAAGCAGCGCATATCAGAATCCGACGCGCGCGTAAGCGAGATAAAGGCCCAGCTTGCCGCGCTTCGTGAGGAGCAGCAGTCCAACACGAACGTCCTTGACGGCTGCCGCATGAAGCTCAAAAGCCGCGAGGACGCGCTCAGCGCCGTCACGGAGCGGGCGACGAAAATACAGATAGACGGGCGCAGCATGGATTCACGCATCGCCATGCTCTCTGAGATGGAAAAGGATTACGAGGGCTACTCCAAGGCCGTCAAGACGGTCATGCGCGAGGCCGCGCGCGGCAACCTGCGCGGCGTGTACGGGCCGGTGGCGAACCTTGTGCGCGCGGACGCGGAATGCGCCCTCGCCGTGGAGACGGCTCTCGGCGCGGCGGCGCAGAACATCGTGGTGGACACGCAGAACGACGGACGCAGCGCCATAGAGGCGCTCAAGCGCATGGACGCGGGCCGCGCCACCTTCCTCCCGCTGGACGCGATACGCGGCAACGTGATGACGAACGCACCCACGCGCGACCCCGGCTTTGTCGGCGTCGCTTACGAGCTTGTCAGGTTTGATGAGCGCTATAAGAATATCTTCGCAAATCTCCTTGGCCGCACGGTCGTGGCCGAGACGCTGGCTGACGCCGTGCGCATGTCGAAGCAGAGCGGCAACTCCCTGCGCATCGTCACGCTCGACGGGCAGCTTATAAACGCGGGCGGATCCATGACGGGCGGCAGCGCCGCCAAGGGCAGCGGCATCCTCTCGCGCGCAAACGAGCTTGAAAAGCTGAAAAAGCAGCGCGAAAAGCTGCGCGAGAAGGAAAAGGACTGCGCCGATGAGCTCAGCCGCGCAAAGTCCGGTCTTGCCGCCGTCAGGTATCAGCTCGACATGGCGCTGGAGGATCAGGCGGAGCTTAAAAGCCGCCAGTCCTCGCTGGAGGCCGAAATGCGCACCACCGACGGCAGCGCCGCGCAGCTCCGGCAGCTTCTCGCCGGTCTCTCCGGCGACAGTGAGCAGCGCCGAAGCCTTGTCCAGACGCATGAGCGCCGCATCGCGGACTTCCGCGCGCGCCAGCAGGAGAAGGAGGCGCAGCTTGCCGGGATAAATGAAAAGATCGCCGCCATAAAGGTCGAGATCGCCGATATCGCGGCCAGAAAGCTGGAGCTTGAGGGCCGCCGCACCAAAAACGACAAGGACGCCCAGCAGCGCAACAGCGACATCCTCGACCTTGAGCGCCGCAGCGCCCGTATAGAGCAGAAGAAGCTTGCCGCCGACATGGAGGAAAAGCAGCTTCTCGACAAGCTCTGGGATAATTATGAGCTGAGTCACAGCGCGGCCTCCGCTCTGCGGCAGGACGTGCCCAATCTCCAGAAGGCGACCCGCGCCATAAACGAGCTTCGCCGCGAGATAAGCTCCCTCGGCACGCCGAACATCGGCGCTATCGACGAGTATGAGCGCGTCAACACCCGCTTTGAGTTCCTCACCGGCCAGCGTGACGACGTGGAAAAGGCCAAGGGTGAGCTTGTCGGCATAATTAACGACATAACCGGCGAAATGAAGGCCGTGTTCACTGCGCGCTTCAAGGAGATAGATTCCTGCTTCCGCCAGACCTTCCTTGAGCTTTTCGGCGGCGGCAAGGCCGCGCTGATACTTGAGGACGAGAACGACGTGCTCAACTGCGGCATAGACATAAAGGTCCAGCCCCCCGGCAAGGCGCTTTCAAACATCAGCCTGCTTTCCGGCGGCGAAATGGCCTTTGTGGCCATCGCGCTGTACTTTGCCATCCTCAAGGTCCGCCCCACGCCGTTCTGCGTGATGGACGAGATCGAGGCCGCGCTGGACGAGGCCAACGTCAGCCGCTACGCGCAGTATATGCGCCGCATGTCCGACAAGACGCAGTTCCTCGTCATCACGCACCGCCGAGGCACCATGGAGGAGGCGGACATGCTTTACGGCGTGACCATGCAGGAAAAGGGCGTGTCCACGGTCATAGAGCTTGACCTTGAGACGGCGCAGAAAACTATAGAGCAGTAACTTCAAAGGAGTGGACTATGGGCTTATTTGACAAGATTTTTTCCGGCCTGACGAAAACCAGAAACAATCTGGCCGAGCTTGAGGAGATTTTTCAGGACTACCAGCCGGACAGCGACACGTTTTATGACGACCTTGAGGATCTTCTCGTCATGAGCGACGTGGGTGCGGCCACGGCGGACAAGATAGTGCAGGCGCTCAAGAAAATGACGTGGGAGCGCCGCTTCCGCAAGGGCTATGAGGCGCGCGAGGGTCTGGTGGAGCTGCTTTCAAACATGCTCACCGTGAACGACCCCGCGCTCAAGCTCGAAACGAAGCCCTCCGTCATTCTTATGGTGGGCGTCAACGGCGTCGGCAAGACGACGACGATCGGCAAGCTTGCCCATCAGCTCATTGAGCAGGGCAAAAAAGTGCTGCTGTGCGCGGGCGACACCTTCCGCGCCGCGGCGGCGGAGCAGCTTGGCATCTGGGCGGAGCGCTCCGGCGCGGATATAGTCCGGCATGAGGAGGGCAGCGACCCCGCGGCCGTCGTGTTTGACGCGCTGAGCGCGGCCAAGGCCCGCGGAAGCGACGTCGTCATTATCGACACGGCCGGCCGCCTGCATAATAAGGCCAACCTCATGAACGAGCTTGGCAAGATCCGCCGCATCATCGACAGGGAGCTTCCCGGCGCGGATGTGGAGACGCTTCTCGTCCTCGACGCGACCACGGGGCAGAACGGGCTTATTCAGGCCAAGGAATTCAAAAACACCGCCGGTCTCACCGGCATCGTGCTCACAAAGCTCGACGGCACGGCAAAGGGCGGCATAGTCTTTCCCATCGCGCAGGAGCTTGGCGTGGCTGTAAAGTATGTCGGCGTCGGCGAGGGGATGGACGACCTTATCCCATTCGACGCGAAAAATTATGTAGAGGCGCTGTTCAAATGACAAAGATAATCCTTGCAAGCAATAATAAAAACAAGCTGCGCGAGTTTAAAGAGCTTATGCGCGGCATGGACGTGGAGCTTATAAGCCAGCGCGAGGCGGGCTGCTGCTTCGAGGTGGAGGAGACCGGCACGACCTTTGAGGAGAACGCCTGTCTCAAGGCCTCCGCCGTGACGGCGGCGACGGGCTGCATCGCCATCGCGGACGATTCCGGCCTCGTTGTGGATGCGCTCAACGGCGAGCCTGGCGTGTATTCCGCGCGCTACGGCCCCGGCCACGACGCCTCCGACAGCGACAGGTATAATTACCTGCTCAATAAGCTCGGCGATGAGCCGCAGCGCAGCGCGCGCTTCGTGTGCTGCATCTGCTGCACCCTGCCGGACGGCGGGCGCATCACCAGCCGCGGCGAGTGCGAAGGGGAGATACTCCGCGCACCCAGCGGCACCAACGGCTTCGGCTATGACCCGGTGTTCCACCCCCTTGGGCAGCCCGGCAGCATGGCGGAGCTCACGCCGGATGAAAAGAACGCCATTTCCCATCGGGGAAAGGCGCTGAGAGAGTTTATGAAGAAGTTTAAGGAGCATATGCATGGCGATAACGAGTAAGCAGCGCGCCCAGCTTAGAGGGCTTGCAATGCAGCAGGACACGATAATACAGGTCGGCAAGGGCGGCGTCACCGAGGCCGTCATTGATTCCGTCAGCGCCGCGCTCAAGGCGCGGGAGCTTGTCAAGGGCAGGGTGCTTGAAAACTCCATGCTCACCGCGCGCGAGGCCTGCGACGCACTTGCGCAGGCCTGCCGGGCCGAGCAGGTGCAGGTCATCGGCACGAAGTTCGTGCTCTATAAGCGCAACGAGAAGGAGCCGAAGATCGTGCTCGTGAAGGACAGAAAAAAATGAAGATAGCGATATACGGCGGAAGCTTCAACCCGCCGCATCTGGGGCATCTTGAGGCGGCAAAGACCGTCTGCGCGGAGCTTGCGCCGGATAAGCTGCTGATAATTCCCGACAATATCCCGCCGCACAAGGCCATGGATCCCGGCAGCCCCACGGCGGAGGAGAGACTGGCGCTGTGCCGCATCGCCTTCCGCTCCATTCCGGGGGCGGAGATATCCGACATGGAGATACGCCGCCGCGGCAAAAGCTACACGGCCCATACCGTGCGCGAGCTGCGCGGGAGATACCCCGATGACGAGCTTTTCCTTGTCGTCGGCTCAGACATGCTTCTGAGCTTCGAGGAATGGTATGAGTTTGAGTACCTTCTCTCCGAATGCACCCTCGCCGTCGTCTCGCGCGAGGAGGACGACCTTGACGCGCTGCGCGCGCACAAAGCCCTGCTTTCGGAGAAGTACGCCGCGCGCGTTCACATTTTGCAGCACGCGCCGCTTCCGATGAATTCAAGCGAGATACGCGTGTGGCTGCGCCTGCGCCTCGGCTCTGACCTTCTGGACAACGCGGTCTATGCCGAGATAATCCGCCGCCGCTACTATGAGGCCATGCCGGAGCTGTGCTGGCTGCGCGAGGCCGTCAAGCCGTATCTGAGCCCGCGCCGCGTGGCGCACGTGGCCGGATGCGAAAGCGAGGCCGTGCTGCTGGCGATGCGCTACGGTGAGGACGCCGAGGCCGCCGCCGAGGCCGGCATACTCCACGATATCACAAAAAAATTGAGCTATGATGAGCAGTTGATATTGTGCGATAAATATGGTATTATCCTCGATAAAGATCAGCTTGCGAATGAAAAGCTGCTGCACGCCATAACGGGTGCGGCATTCGCAAGGGATGTTTTCGGCGTGTCGGACGCGGTTTATGACGCCATACGCTGGCACACCACCGGCAAGCCCGACATGACGCTTCTGGAAAAGATAATCTACATGGCCGATTATGTTGAGCCGACGCGCGATTTCCCCGGCGTTGAAAAGCTTCGCGCCCTCGCGCATGAGGATATCGACGCGGCGATGGCGCTGGGGCTTGAGATGAGCCTTGCGGACATAAGAAGCGGCGGCGTCGCGCCGCATAAGGACACCGTCGAGGCCGCGGAATGGTACGCGCGGCACTGACACAGTATTAAACAAGGAGGACGACAAAATATGCTTACTCCCGCTGAGATAGCCGGCATTGCCGCAAAGGCGCTGGACGACAAAAAGGCAAGAGACGTCAAGGTGCTCAAGACCGCTGAGCAGACCGTGCTTGCCGACTACTTCGTTATCTGCAACGGCACCTCTTCCACGCACATAAAGGCGCTTGTGGACGAGGTCGATAAGCAGCTCTCCGAAGCCGGGGAGCCGCCGATACGCCGCGAAGGGCTGCGTTCCGACATATGGGTGCTGATGGACTTCGGCAGCGTCATTGTCCACGTATTTACCGACGAGGCCAGAAAGTTCTATAATCTTGAGCGCCTTTGGAGCGACTCTGAGGAAGTGCCTCTCTCATCCCTTCCTCGCCCTCAGGCCGAGTAAATGCTATGCTTCCGCGGAGCTTTTCCGCCCTAAATGCGCTTTGAAAGCTTGAAGTACCGATGTACATCGGCGCTTTCGCATCACATTTATGACGAAAAATTTCTCGCGGCAGCGGCTTTGTGTTTAGCATAATACATTGTGCTTGGCTGTGAGGGCTGACCCGAACCTTGAATCTTAAATTTGCTTTATCAGAGAGGGATAAAAAATGAAATACGATTTTACAGCAATAGAAAAGAAATGGCAGCAGCGCTGGGAGGAGACGAAGCCCTACGCCGCCGTGACGGGCAGCGATAAGCCCAAGTTCTACGCCCTTGTCGAGTTCCCGTACCCCTCCGGGCAGGGGCTGCACGTCGGCCACCCCAGACCCTATACCGCGATGGACATCATCGCCCGCAAAAAGCGTATGCAGGGCTACAACGTACTCTTCCCGATAGGCTTTGACGCGTTCGGCCTGCCCACGGAGAACTACGCCATCAAAAACCATATCCACCCCGCCGTCGTGACTGAGCGCAACATCGCCAACTTCACAAAGCAGCTCAAGATGCTCGGCTACGGCTTCGACTGGGACAGAATGGTGGACACCACCGACCCGAAGTACTACAAGTGGACCCAGTGGATATTCCTCCAGATGTTCAAGAAGGGGCTGGCTTACAAGACCACCATGCCCGTCAACTGGTGCACGAGCTGCAAGTGCGTGCTCGCCAATGAAGAGGTCGTCAACGGCGTGTGTGAGCGCTGCGGCAGCGAGGTCATCCGCAAGGAGAAGAGCCAGTGGATGCTG
>URPU01000105.1 GCA_900549865.1 uncultured Eubacteriales bacterium | reverse complement strand
GACCGAGTGGATAAAGCTGCTTCGTGAAAAGGCAATGCTGACGGAGGCGTATTCGGGCTTTTTTGAAAAGACCGGAACGGAAAAAGGGCTGTTCAAGTACTGGACGAAGGCGGAGGTATACCGCGGCCTTACGGAAAGCGGAACTCTGTGCCTCATCATGTACGGGGATGACGGCTCAAAGTGACGTTTCCCGCGCCTTGCGCGAATTTTGTGCAAAATCCTGAAAGCTTTTCCGTTGCGTGCCGCCGCATATGACGCTATAATCATTGCGGTTAAATTTTCATGGAAAGCGGGATAAACTTATGCGTACAAGAAATATGGCATATATCGCCCTCATGGCTGTCGTTATCTGCGTCTGCTCATGGATAAGCATACCGATGGCGGTGCCCTTCACGATGCAGACCTTCGGCGTGTTCTGCGCGCTGCTGCTGCTCGGCGGCCGCCGCGGCACCATTGCGATCTTGCTGTATGTGTTCATGGGCGCTGTCGGTCTGCCGGTGTTTGCGGGCTTTCGCAGCGGCGTTGCCGCGCTTGCCGGGCCGACGGGCGGCTATATCCTCGGCTTCATCCTCTGCGGTGGACTGTACTGGCTGCTTGAAAAGCGCGCAAAGGCATGGCTGCTGCTGGCCGCGGGCAACGTCGTGTGCTATATCTTCGGCACGGCGTGGTTTGTCTATGTTTATACTGCCAGCGGCAAGCCCATCACCTTCGGCGCGGCGCTGCTGGCCTGTGTTGCGCCCTACGTCGCTCCCGACGCGGCGAAGCTCGCCCTCGCGCTGCTCGTCTCAAAGCGCCTCAGCCCGCATATAAAGGCCTGAGGGTATAAAAATATATAATTAAAGCGAGGAAAAGAGAATGTGGAGATGCAATTCGTGCGGAACAGAAAACAGCAATAATTCTAATTTTTGCATGAAATGCGGCGGCAGCAAGAAATGCATTGAACCCAAGCCCAAGAGAGATAAAACAAAGTATTTTCTTCTTGCCATTATAGGTGTCTTGTCGGTTGCCCTTGCGCTCGCTATATTTGTCATTTTCAGGTCGGCTTCCACCTCTGAGGCAACTCCGACCCCTGCGCCGACTAAGAATACAACGTACATTCAAGGTGCTCTCCAGACGCCTGCATCTATAGCAACGCCCGCGCCGAAGCATGAATATATGTGGACCGAATGGAGCAGTTGGAGTTCTGACCCGGTTGTAAGCTCGTCAACGAGAGAGGTCGAAACACGCGCCAACAAGACCGTCATTGGCTATAATATGGTCCACTACGGCACACAGCAAGCAAAAGACCCTCACTATCGCATGTTCAGGGATTACAGTATAGGCGGCGAATATAGCTTTTACGGTGCCAGAGAGTCCTACGGGGAAAAGCATCTCACAAAATATGTAACTGCCAGAGAATTTTATTATGCAACGCCGTACTCCGGGAATGGTTCATGGGTCAGCATCACATACAATGGGGAGAATTATCAGGGCTACCAGATGAGCTCTTCCACTGCATATAATTTCGGCGACGACAACAAGGTCTGGTTCATTGAAAGTGAAGATTATTATACGACGACTGAGTACCGCTACAGAGATTATATAATGGTCAGTTGAAATAAATTTTTTTGCACTGTGCATAGTGCCGGTGCGGTTGATGTTGAATTTTCCTGATTTTCGTGGTAATATACATCTGACAGTTCGATAAACTTAACTGAGAGAAACGGAGAGTGGATCAGAATGAAATATGCGGGGATGCCAATGGGAATGTGGTTTCTGTTTGGCGGCTCGTTCAGGAAAAACCTTGTGGAAGTGTTCGGCATGACGCCCGACGCGGCGGAAAAGACCGCCTCCGGCGCGAAGCGCCGCTATAAGGAGATAATCGAAAGCCTGCCCGAGTTTGAAAAAGCGGACAGATTCAAGATGAATATCGTAAACTGCGCCATGCTCTGCGCGTTTGTGCTTAATATGCCCACGCGGCCTGATGTGGAGCGCCTGACGGATTATTATGCCCGCTCCATGATGACGCCGCCGATGAAGTGGTTCTGTAAAAAGAGCGGGAAAAAGAAGTTCACCCAGCAGGATATAGAGGGGATGCAGGCTACCGCGCGCCTCAAGGCGGCGGACAGGAACCCGTATTCGTGGAATATGGACTACTATCCCTATGCCGACGGCAGCGGCTATGAGGCCAGATTCTTCACCTGCGGCATATGCACGCTCATGAAGGAGCTTGGGCTGTACGATCTTGTGCCTGCCATGTGCCGGCTGGACTACACCATGACCGACGCCGGCGGTACGGCTCGCTTCGTCCGTGAGTATACGCTTGCCTCCGGCGGGCCGTACTGCGACTGCGGCTATAAAAAGCTGGATAAATAGAATAAGAATGAAGAGCGCCACAGGCGGCCGGTTTTCACCGGCCGCCTGTGTGCTGTTATATAATGATTTTTTACGATAACCTCCGCCGTTTTCCGTCCTTTGGCGGGATATACCCGTATTCTATCTCCGGGTGTATCTCCTTGAGCCGGGCGTGCAGATAGTCCACGTCCTTCTCCTCGTTGAAGATCAGGTTCGCAAATTCCTGCCCGTCGTGCACGAGGATAAGCCTGTAATAGTGGATTATCGGCCCGTCGTCGGGCGCGCACTCGTTTATGCGCGTGAAGCTGCGGTCGATGTATTCATACGGGACGTAGTACTTCTTGCCCAGGTCGCGGTAGTACAGGCACAGCTTGCCCAGCCGCACCCGGCCGACAGTCTCCGCGCTGTTGTAGTCGTCTATGTGCGCCTGATCATCAATATATTTTTTATCGACGCCTCTGAATCTCAGCTTTCCGAATCCGAACATTCTCCGTCCTCCGCCTTTCTGAACAGGTCTTTTTCATACCATCCGCGCGGGAATTTCATTGCGATCGCGGTGCCCGCAATGCCGCCGATAACGCCCACTATCATTCCGCCCAGCACGTCGGAAGGGAAGTGCACGCACAGGTATATGCGTGCGATGCCCATCGTGAACGCGAAGATATACGCCGTCCAGCTCCACCGCTTGTCGCCGACGAGGAACACCGCCGTCATCGAGGCGAAGGCCGCCGTTGTGTGCCCGGACGGAAAGCTCTTGTCGCTTTCCACGTTCTGCCCCACCAGCAGCCATAGCTGATAAAATATGCTGCTCTCATCGGCATAGGGGCGCGGCCGCGCTATCAGAATTTTCAGACAACAATTCGTTATCAGCGCGCCGACAGCCAGCGAAAGGCACATTGCCGTGCCGAAGCGCCGCGTGGGCTTGTAAAGCGCCAGCAGCAGGGAAATGAAGATGAGCGGCAGCCCGCCCTTGCCGAGAAATGAAATGAACTCGAAAAACGGCGTGAAGAACCCGCCGCCGAGGTCGTAAAGCTGGTGCACGGCCAGCGTGATGCTCTGGTCAAAGCCCGCGAATACGGTGTTCAGCCATAGCGCGGATGCAGTTATATTCATGCGCCTTCCCTCCGGATATTATGTGACTGTGCCCATAATACCACAACTTGCCCGCGCGCGTCTACCGCATTTTGCATATTCGTCCAAATAAAGCGCAAACTATCCACATACTATCAAGGGAGGCAGCAATATGAAACGCTTTTCAATCTCAATTCTTGCATTCATGCTTGTGTTTGCGCTGTGCGCCGGAATGTGCGCTGCGTCTGCCGACGGCGCCGCGCCCGTGGCGGAGAATCTGGAGCTCAAGACCTATCAGAACGTCTCCGTCGGCGGCAGCCTCAGCGCCTATGATCCGGACGGCGGAGCGCTGGAGTACACCATAACCACGCAGCCCGTCAAGGGCAGCATAGAGCTCAAGGACGACGGCAGCTTCGTCTATACCCCGCGCGAAAATAAAAAGGGGCGCGACTACTTCGGCTATAAGGCCGCCGACGGCGATGGCAATCTCTCGCAGGAGGCCACCGTCATAATAAGGATAGAAAAGGCGAAGAAGGACGTGCTCTATTCCGACATGCGCGGCCGCCCCGACGAGTACTCGGCCGTGCTGCTCAGCGAGAAGGGCATTTTCACCGGCGCGCAGATAGGCGGCAAATACTGCTTCTGCCCGGATAAGACCGTCTCGCGCGGAGAATTTCTCAGCATGTGTATGCTCGCCGCGGGCGAACCCGTGGTCGATGCCGCGCTCAGCACAGGCTACGCCGATGATGACGCCATCCCCGCGTGGATGAAGTGCTATGTTGCCACGGCGGATATGTGCGGCGTCGTCGCCGCGCAGGAGGCGCAGACCTTTTCGCCCGATGAGCCTATCACGAAGGCTGAGGCTGCGCTCATGCTCGACAGGGCCATAAATATCACCACGGTCTCCTATATGCCGCTTGACGACAGCTTTGACGCCGAGGTCGCACAGGCCTGCGTCAACCTCAGCGCCGTCGGCGCGATGGACGCGCCCGCCGCCGGCGACTATCTCACGCGCGCGGACATGGCAAGGATGCTCTCTGCGGCGATAGCCGTGCTTGAAAAAAGATAAATCAAAGACTCAGCCGCTGCAGCGATAGACTACAGCGGCTCAGCTTGTCAAAAAAAGCCTCGCAGAGTTTCGCGTCCGCAGACGCGAAAGCAATATGATCTGTTTTCTGCCGCGACATGTGCGTGGCAGAAAACACTTTGCGCGGAGTGAGCGTCGAATTGTCCGCTATCAGCGGACAACAGAGGCGCAGAACGCAGCGAAGCTTTCTCGAAAAAGTGGTAAAGCCACTTTTTCGACAGTCTCAGCCGCTGCAGCGATAGACTACAGCGGCTGTTTTCTGTGTTCCGGCGCAACGTCGAGGAAGGTCTCTATCCCGCGGCGCACGGTGTCCTGCAGCGGGAACGCGCCGTTTGCGCATACCCACTCGAAAAGATACGCCTTTGCGAGGTTGAGCTGCAAAACTCCGTGTGGTATAATAAATCACAGAAAGTGAAATTGCGGAGGGAACCATGAAAATTGAACATGTTGCGCTGTATGTGAACGACCTTGAGAATGCCAGAGATTTCTTCGTAAAATATCTGGGGGCGCGGTCAAATGACGGATATCATAATCAGAAAAAGAATTTCCGCTCGTATTTCCTTTCGTTTGATGGCGGCGCGCGGCTTGAGCTTATGAACAGGCCGGAAATGCAGGACCAGCCAAAAGACATTGCCCGCACGGGATATGCGCATGTCGCTTTCAGCGTGGGAAGCAGGGAAAGTGTGGACGCCCTGACCGCGGAGCTGAAAGCCGCCGGTTATGAAGTCCTCAGCGGTCCGCGTCTCACGGGAGACGGCTATTATGAAAGCTGCATCGTCGCAATAGAGGAAAACCAGATAGAGATCACGGCCTGAACCGGCCAGCGGGCTTTTTCATAAGCGCTTGACTTTTGCGCGGCAAAACGTTAAAATGCAAAACAGTGTGCCGCGCCGCGGCGTTATTCGTAACACATGGGCAGTACGGCGTCTGTGCGCAGTGTGCGTGCGGGCGCTTTTTGCCTGCCAGAGGAGAGAAAATGGAAAAGAAAAAGAATACGAAGAGCTTTGCCAGCCGCTGGGGCTTCATTCTTGCCTCCGTCGGCTCGGCGGTCGGCATGGCCAACGTCTGGGGCTTCCCCAATAAGATGGGCAGCAACGGCGGCGGGGCCTTTCTGCTGATATACCTGCTGTTCGTCGTCATATTCAGCTATGTCGGCCTGCCCGCGGAGTTTGCAATGGGCCGCCGCGCCGCAACAGGCACGCTGGGCGCATATGAAAACGCGTGGGCCACGCGTGGCAAAGGTGCCGGCAGGGCAGGGGGGCTTCTCGGCTGTCTTCCGCTCACCGGGTCCATGTGCATCGCCATCGGATATGCGGTCATCGTCACCTACGTGCTCAAGGCGCTTGTGGATTCGCTTGTGGGCACGCTCATGACGGCGGACGCTGCCGAATGGTTTGCCTCCTTCTCGGCGCAGCCGTATTCCGTCGTGCCTTATCATATCATCGTTGTCGTCGGCACGCTTCTCACGCTCTTCCTCGGCGCGCACAGCATAGAGAAGTCCAACAAGGTCATGATGCCGCTGTTCTTCCTCATCTTCGTGGTGCTGGCGGTGCGCGTGGCGTTCCTGCCCGGCGCGGGAGAGGGCTACAGCTTCATGTTTGCGCCGCGCTGGGATATGCTGAAAGACCCGATGATCTGGATATGGGCAATGGGGCAGGCGTTCTTCTCCCTTTCCGTCACGGGCAGCGGCATGATAGTCTACGGCGCATATCTTTCAAAGGATGAGGACGTTGTCGGCGTTGCGCAGAACACGGCGCTTTTTGACACCATTGCGGCCGTTGTTGCGGCGCTGGTCATAATCCCGGCCTGCTTCTCCTACGGGCTTGACGTCGGTGCGGGGCCGAGTCTGCTGTTCGTCACGCTTCCCACCATCCTTCAGGATATCCCCTTCGGGCGCTTCTTCGCCGTCATTCTGTATATCGCCATGATATTCGCCGGTGTCAGCTCGCTCCAGAATATGTTTGAGGCCGTGGCGGAGTCGCTTCTGCATAAGTTCCCGAAGCTCAGCCGCACGGCGGTGCTCGTTATCCTGTGTGTTGTCTGCCTCGGCTTCGGTCTCGGCATGGAGACCATATCCGAGTGGGGGCCGTGGATGGATCTCGTGTCTATCTACATCATCCCCATCGGCGCGACGCTCGGCGCGGTCTCGTGGTTCTACGTTATGAAGAAGGACGAGCTGCTCTCCGCCGTCAATACCGGCAGTCGCCGCCGCCGCGGCGAGCTGTGGTACAGCGTCGGCCGCTATGTGTACGTTCCCCTCGCGGTCATTCTCTGCTGCGTCGCCCTTTTCAAGCACGTCGCATTCTGAAAAAATATAAATATAAAAATTCAAGGCGGATGATGCGCGCATCATCCGCCTTTGTGCTATTTAATCCTTGAGCTTTCACCCGCGCGGTGCTATACTATAATGTATACTTTTACAC
>URPU01000104.1 GCA_900549865.1 uncultured Eubacteriales bacterium | reverse complement strand
CCGATGAGGCAGGGGTTGTTCTTCTGGCGGCGGTTGAGGATCTGAATGACGCGCTCAAGCTCCTCCTCGCGGCCGATCATCGCGTCCAGCTTGCCGTCGCGGGCGCGCTGGGTGAGGTCGATGCAGTAATTGTCGAGGAATTTGCGCTTCCCCTTGGATTGGGCTGCCTCCTGCCGGGGCTTATCCTGTCCGCCCTGACTCTGCCCCGCGCCGTCGGATGCGCCGTTCTGCCCGCCGGGGCCGCCGAACAGGCGGCTGAGGAAGGGGAAGGTCGCGGTCTTTCCGTCGTCGTCCGCGTCGCTGTCGGCGCCGTCCATGGTCATAAGCTCCTCAACGCCGTTCATGGCGTTCATCATGTCGCCGGAGATATTGTCAAGGTCGTCGTCGGAAATGCCCATTTTGTTTATCACGTCGTCCACGGGCTTTATGTGCAGCTCGCGGGCGCATTTAAGGCACAGGCCCTCATTCTTGGTCTGGCCGTTTTCTATCTTTGTTATGAATATTATCGCCACGTTTTTCCCGCAGCGAGAGCACAGTGTAGGCTGCATATACTTCTCCATTCTGCCAAATGCTTGGCCTGCGATTTGGAATATAAAGCTCAGATAAGGGCGTTCGTGAGGAAGTCAAAGGCGAGGAAGAACCGCGCGAGCGTCGTCTCCGCCAGCGTCGTCTTGCCGATGACCATGCCGAGGAAGCTCAAAAGCCAGCACAGCAGCACGCAGTAGATAAAGCCCTTTATGAACCCGACCACCGAGCCGCCTATCTCGTCGAGATTTTCCATATTCGGCAGCCGCAGCGAGAGGTTGCCGACGTTCGCCACGGCGATGAGGAATATCAGGATAAGCAGGAAGCCGAGCGCCGCGCCGCCGACATAGGTCGCCGTGTCGCACACGACGGATACCACCGCCGCCGTCATATCCATGCTGCCCTCCTCCGCCAGATCAACGGCGCGCGCGGCCAGCTTTTCCGACGTTTTGGAGTAAAACCCGACGCTGAGCAGGCATTCATAGGCGTAATCGTATTTCAGGGAGCTGTCCTGCGCGATGATATCCTCCACGGAATAATCGCTGTCGCCGTAGCCCATGCTTTCCAGCACCGCGTCGCGGTTGGCCTGCGAATCGACATAGCCGTCTATAAACGGCTCCAGCGCGGGAACGACCTCGTGCGAATAGGCCGAGGACAGCAGACTGCTGCCGAAGAGCGCGACAACGATGGCGAGTATTCCGGCGATGCCGCCGACAAGCCCGCGCTTATAGCCGTTCCACGTACACAGCGCAATTATTATCAACAATATGATGTCAATTACAGCTTTCATATGTGATCTCATCCTTTATATGTATTCGCGCCCGCGGCGCGCGGTCATCTTGTGATGCATTATATATCCATGCTCTTTATAGCACAAAATTGTGAACAAATATATATCGCGGCGCTTCCAATGTCTGAAAAATCTGCGGTCAGTCCGCTTCAAACATTTTCCCGACCGCACCGTCGTACCAGACGCGGTTAAGATACAGCCCCTGCGGGGGCATCGTCGGCCCTGTAAGCCGCCTGTCGCCAAGCTCCAGCAGCGCGGGGATCTCCTCCGGGCGCAGCTTCCCGTAGGAGGCGTACACCATCGTGCCGACGATGGCGCGGCACATGTTGTAAAGGAAGCCGTCGGCGCAGACGGATATGGTTATCAGATCCCCCTGCTTTTCCGCGCGGCACCAGTGCACCGTGCGCACGGTGGTTTTGGTCTCCGTGCCGAGGGAGCGCACGGCCCGGAAATCATGCGTGCCCTCAAACGCGGCGGCGGCCGCGCGCATCAGCCCCATGTCCAGCCCCTGCGGGTAGAAGCACACGCGCCGTTCAAGAAAAGGGTCCCGGATATTACTATTTAGTATTTTGTAGATATATTCTTTTTTTATGCACGACGAAATGGCGTTGAAGCCGTCCTCCGCCTCCGCGGCCATGGTCACGGCGATGTCGCCCGGCAGGCGGGAATTTATCGCCAGCGGGAACCTGTCCACAGGGATGCGGCAGTCGGTCTTGAAGTTGGCGCAGTAGCGCAGCGCGTGCACGCCCGCGTCCGTCCTTCCGCAGCCGACGGCCTTCACCGGATGGCCGCACACCTTCCCAAGCGCCTCTTCCAGCGTCTGGGCCACCGTGATATCGCCCTTCTGTACCTGCCAGCCGTGATAACGGCTGCCGTCATACCTCAGGCGCAGCACAACATTTCTCATATCAGCACATCACACACCGTATTTTTTCATCACAATCATCGCCGCGAGGAACGCCGCCCCCACCGCGAGCGCGGCGTAATCCCGCCCCGCCATTTTAAGCTGCTTCATGCGCGTTCTGCCCTCGCCGCCGTGATAGCAGCGGCTCTCCATCGCCACGGCAAGCTCATCCGCGCGGCGGAAGGCCGACACAAAAAGCGGCACCATCACCGGCAGCAGCGCCTTCGCCCGGTCAATGAGACTGCCGGTCTCAAAATCCGCGCCGCGCGCCTTCTGTGCGGACATTATCTTGTCCGTCTCCTCAATGAGCGTGGGGATGAAGCGCAGCGCCATGCTCATCATCATGGTCATCTCATGCACCGGCACCTTTATCTTTTTCAGCGGGTTCATGAGTATCTCCAGCCCGTCCGTGAGGGCGATGGGGCTTGTGGTATAGGTCAGCAGGAACGTGCCCGTGATGAGCAGCACGATGCGCAGTATCATCTGCACGGCGCGGGCGATGCCCTCCCACGTGATTATCCAGCCGGGAAGAATTGGCGTGCCCTGCGTGTAGAATATATTCAGCGCCGCCGTGAGCACGATGATGAACAGCATGGGCTTGAGGCCCTTGAAGATATTGCCCACGGAGATGTGCGAAAGGTACATGCACGCCGCCGTCGCAAGTGTCACGGCCGCGTATGAACCCCAGCCCACGGCCTGAAACAGCGCCACGATGTAAACTATCACGAGGATGAGCTTCGTGCGCGCGTCGAGCCTGTGCACGATGGTATTGCCGGGGAAGAACTGCCCCAGCGTAACGTCCTTCAGCATACGCCCGCCCCCTTCTTTTCAAGTATGGCGGCGCGAAGCTGCTCATGCGTGTATATCGCGCCGGGCAGCGCTACGCCGTGCGCGCGCAGCGCCATGGCTATCTCCGTCGCATGCGGCACGGAAAGGCCGATCTCCATGAGCTTTTCAGGCTGGCTGAACACCTCGTCCGGCCGCCCGTCCATGACGATGCCGCCGTTGCTGAACACCAGTATACGCTCCGCAAGCCGGGCAACATCGTCCATATTATGGCTGACGATGAGCACGCTGGAGCCGGTCTTTTCCTTATAGCGCATTATGTTGGCAAGGATCTGGCGGCAGCCCTCCGGGTCAAGCCCGGCTGTCGGCTCATCCAGCACCAGTACGCCTGGGCGCATGGCAATCACGCCCGCGATGGCGACGCGGCGCTTCTGCCCGCCGGAAAGCTCCAGCGGGGATCTTTCAAAAAGCTCCTCGTCCACACCGGCGAAATCCGCCGCCTCGCGCACACGCGCGTCTATCTCATCCTCGCCGAGCTTCATGTTCCGCGGGCCGAAGGCGATGTCCTTATACACCGTCTCCTCAAAAAGCTGATACTCCGGGTACTGGAACACGAGGCCCACCTGCGCCTTCACGGCCTTGCGGGAGTACTTGTCGGCGTTTATGTCCTTCCCGCCGCAGTACACCTTGCCCGCCGTTGGCTGAAGCAGGGCGTTGAGATGCTGAATGAACGTGGACTTGCCGGAGCCCGTGTGCCCGATGATGCCCACGAGCTGCCCCGGCTCTATAGTCAGGCTTATGCCGTCTATGGCGACCCTTTCAAACGGAGTGCCCGCGCTGTACACGTGGCGCAGCCCCTCCACCTTTATCTGTGACATTTATTATCCCTCTGTTTTATGACAAACTCTCCGCTATCCTTTTCGCGCATTCGTCCGGCGAAAGCGCGTCCAGCGGCAGGGCGAAGCCCTGACTGTTAAGCTCGTACATGAGGCGCACCGTCTCCGGCACGCTGAGCCCCTCGCGCTCCATGAGCGCCACGTCGGAAAACACCGCGCCTGGCGTGCCGTCGGCAATGATGCTGCCGTTCGACATGACGATGAGCCTGTCCGCGCCGATGCATTCGTCCATATGGTGCGTGATGAGCACCACCGTCATCCCCTTTTCCCGGCAGAGGCGCGTCACCGTGGATATGACCTCCTGCCGCCCCTGCGGGTCGAGCATGGCCGTCGGCTCGTCCAGCACGATTATCTCCGGCTCCATGGCGATAACACCGGCGATGGCGACGCGCTGCTTCTGCCCGCCGGAGAGGAGATGGGGGGCGTGCTCGCGCAGCTCATACATGCCGACCTGCGTGAGCGCCGCGTCCACGCGGCGGCGTATCTCCTGCGGCGGCACGCCGAGGTTTTCCGGCGCGAAGGCCACGTCGTCCTCAACGACGTTCGCAACGATCTGGTTGTCCGGGTTCTGGAACACCATGCCGACGCAGCGGCGCACGTCCAGCACGCGCTCCTCGTCGGCGGTGTCGATGCCGTTTATCAGCACGCGCCCCTCATCCGGCACAAGGATGGCGTTCATGTGCTTGGCAAGCGTGGATTTGCCGCTGCCGTTGTGCCCCAGCACCGCCGTAAACTGCCCCTTCTCTATCGCAAGGTCTATCCCGCACAGGCTTTCCATATCGTCGCCGGGATAGGTGTAATGTACATTTTCAAAACTAATTATGCTCATCTGGCCGCTCCAAAAATCATTATGCCCGGCAGGCTCATCTCTCCCAGCGGCAGGTCGCGCCGCAGGGCAGGCAAAGGCCGCTTTCCGTGACGGGCAGGCCAAGCTCCTGCGCGTCGGAACGTCCGCCGAACTTCTTTGTGAATATGCTTTCCGTGACGTAGCTCAGAACGGAGGCGGAAAGCCCCGTGGTGTAGGAGTTGATTATGACGAACAGCGGCTCGTCCGACAGCACGCCCGCGCACAGCGACACGAAGGGCCACAGGTTCTGCTCCAGCTTCCACACCTCGCCGCCGGGGCCGCGCCCGTAGGACGGCGGGTCCATGATGATGGCGTCGTATTTGTGTCCGCGGCGTATTTCCCGCTCCACAAATTTGGCGCAGTCGTCCACTATCCAGCGGATTGGCGCCTGACTGAGTCCCGTGGCGGCGGCGTTATCCTTGCCCCACGCGACCATGCCCTTCGCCGCGTCCACATGGCACACGCTGGCCCCGGCCTTGGCGCAGGCCACTGTCGCCGCGCCCGTATAGCCGAAGAGGTTCAGCACGCTTATGGGCCGGCCGGCGGCGCGTATCTTCGCCATGGCCCAATCCCAGTTGCATGCCTGCTCCGGGAAGAGGCCGGTATGCTTGAAGTTCATGGGCTTTACATTGAAAGTAAGCTCGCCGTATTTTATTTTCCAGTTTTCCGGCAGGCCGCCCTTGTCCCAGCTTCCGCCGCCGCTCTCGCTGCGGCGATAGCGCGCGTCGCGGTCGTTCCAGTGCATGTTCCGCCGGGGCGTGTCCCATATCGCCTGCGGGTCCGGGCGCACGAGGAAGTACCTTCCCCAGCGCTCAAGCTTCTCGCCGCGTGAGCAGTCTATCAGTTCAAAGTCCTGCCATTTATCTGAGATCCACATGTGCTTCTCCATCTATATAAGTAAGTAATCACAATTTGACATGGTATTTTATCATTAAACCGCGCGCCGGTCAACCGGAATTCGCTGTTCTTTCGGTATTGTATCAGACTCTTGCAAATCTTCCCGAAAGATGGCATACTTGCAGTATGCAAAAATCCCTGCGCATTATATGAGCGCAGGGAATACAGTTGAATACAGCCCGTAAAAAGGAGACAAATATGTTGAATTTTCTTGCCGTCGGGGCGGGTGGGTTTATAGGCGCGGCGGCGCGATACGCCATGTCGCTCATCCCGCTCGACCGCTCTGAGGTCTTTCCCGTGAACACGCTGATAATAAACGTGCTCGGCGCGTTTATTATCGGGATCATCACTGCCGCGGCCGCGAAAAATGCCGGACTCAGCCCGCGCATGATTCTCTTCCTTAAAACCGGGATATGCGGCGGCTTTACCACGTTTTCCACCTTTGCCTTGGAGAGCGTGACGCTGCTGCAAAGCGGGAAGTCCGCCGCCGCGGTATGCTATATCGTATTGAGCACGCTTTTATCCCTCGGCGCTGTCCTCCTTGCGGAAGCCGCCGTGTGAACCCGGCGATTCACCCGCCGAAGCCGAAGAATTCTATGACCTTTTTGGTCGCAAGCTCCATGTGCGCGGGGTTCTGGAATCTGTGGTCGGCATTTTCCACGGGGATGAACCCGATAAGGTTATCCCCGGCAAAGCACCGCACCGCCTTGAACGGGACGACCTCGTCCTTCGTGCCATGGAGGATGAGGATGTCGTCGGCATGCTCCATGTAGTCTATCTTCTGGATATCCGCGGTTTCAAGCTCGGTCAGGAACTGGCGGCTCACCTCTATCTTCCTGTCAAAGCCGACGGACACGGTCTTCCCCCTGCGAAGCTTGTCCAGCTCGTCGTTTTTCATGATGGAGTCCGTGAGCACCTCGGCCATGTTGACCGCGGGGCATCGAAGCGCGATCTTCTTGAACGGGCTTTCGTTTTCGGCAATGTATTTCAGCACGAGATAGCCGCCGAAGCTCGTCGCGTATGCGTAGATGTCATCGGTGTGAAGCTCCGTTTTTATATAGTCCGCGGCAAGGCCAATATACGTCATGCAGTCTTGCAGCGCAAGCTTCTTTTTCACATCGTCGCCATGGCAGGGCAGGTTGAAGGTCATGACCGCGATGCCCTTATATTTGGACAGCACCCTGTCCGCGAATTTCTGCGCCGCGCCGTTGTCCTTATGCCCGGTAAAGCCGTGGACGAACAGCACCGCCTTTTCAATACCGGCGCTTTTGCCGTAATACAGCTTGCAGCGGATGTTTTGTCCGCTTTTATTTATCTCAAAATACTTTTCCATACCCTTTGCCTCCGTAAT
>URPU01000103.1 GCA_900549865.1 uncultured Eubacteriales bacterium | reverse complement strand
GCGTGAGCTTGTAAAGCGGCGGCACCGCGGAGTAAACATAGCCGTTTTCGATAAGTGGGCGCATATAGCGGAAGAAGAAGGTCAGAAGAAGCGTCCTTATATGGCTGCCGTCAACATCGGCATCGGCCATGATGATTATCTTGTGATAGCGGAGCTTGTCCATGTTGAACTCGTCCCCTATCCCCGCGCCCAGCGCGAGAATGAGCGGGTAGAGCTTGTCGTTGCCGTATATCTTGTCGGCGCGCGCCTTCTCCACGTTCAGCATCTTGCCCCACATGGCCAGTATCGCCTGAAAGCGGCTGTCGCGTCCCTGAATGGCGGAGCCCGCGGCGGAGTCGCCCTCGACGATATATATCTCGCACAGCGAGGGGTCGCGCTCATTGCAGTCCTGAAGCTTGTCGGGCATCTGCCCGCTCTCAAGCCCTGTCTTGCGCCGGACGGACTCCTTTGCCTTCCTTGCGGCCTCGCGCGCGCGGTTTGCCATCATGGCCTTTTCAAGTATGACCTTCGCCGTGGCGGGGTGCTCCTCAAAATACTCGGTGAGCTGGTCGTTGACAATGCCGTCCACCAGCGTGCGGATATACGCGTTGCCGAGCTTCTGCTTCGTCTGCCCCTCGAACTGCGCCTCCGGAAGCTTGACGGATATGACGGCGGAGATACCCTCGCGCACGTCCTCGCCGGAGACCTTGTCGTCGCCCTTTATTATATTGGCCTTCACGCCGTATGCGTTTATGACCCTTGTCAGCGCCGTCTTGAAGCCCGTTTCGTGCATGCCGCCCTCGGGCGTGTGTATGTCGTTTGCAAAGCTCACAAGCGTCTCGCTGTAGCCGTCGTTGTATTGCAGCGCCACCTCTGCCACGGCGTCGCCCTTGGCGCCGCTGAGATAGATGACGTCCTCATGTATGGGGTTTTTGTGGTTGTTGAGGTAGGACACGAATTCGCGTATGCCGCCCTCATAGCAAAGCTCCTCGCCCTGCTCCATCCCCTCGCGCTCATCCCTGAGGATGATGGTGAGTCCCGCGTTCAAAAACGCCTGCTCGCGCATACGCGTGTGCAGTATCTCATAATCGTACACCGTGTCGTCGAACATCTCCGGGTCGGGCTTGAAGCGGACGGTGGTGCCGCTGCCCTGCGCGTCGCCGAGGACCTTTATATGCTCCACTATATCGCCGCGGGAGAACTTCATGCCGTAGCGCTTCCCGTCCTTGCACACCTCGACCTCAAGCCACTCCGAAAGCGCATTCACGACAGACGCGCCGACGCCGTGCAGGCCGCCGGAGACCTTATATCCCCCGCCGCCGAACTTGCCGCCCGCGTGCAGCACCGTGAACACGACCTCCAGCGCGGATTTGCCGGTCTGCTCCTGTATATCAACAGGTATGCCGCGGCCGTTATCCTCCACGCGGATGATGTCGCCCTGCTCTATCGTCACGTTTATGTGCGTGCAGAAGCCGGCAAGCGCCTCGTCGATGGAGTTATCCACGATCTCATAAACAAGGTGGTGCAATCCCGAGGACGAGGTCGAGCCGATGTACATGCCCGGACGCTTGCGCACGGCCTCCAGCCCCTCAAGGACCTGTATCTGTGATGCGTCGTATTCCTGTGCCGTCTTTTTTATTTCGTCTGCCATATAATATCCTCCATGCGGGCAAGCCGCACAAATCTCATAGATCTTATAGATCGTTTTACTTCACCGATCATGCCCGGCGCGCCGTGCATTTTGATCCTACAGCGTTCCGGCCTCCGCCCTTTTCAGCAGCGTCGCCGCCGCCATCTGGCTGAGATACACACGCCGTTTCCCGGCGCATTCCGCGGCGATGAAGGATTTGGGTATATCCTCCGCCGCGTTTATCACCTGCCCGGCCTTCTCCGCCGCGGCAAGAAAGCTGCGCGTCAGATGCGACTGGGACGTGATATCAAGATCGAATATTCCTATTATCTCGTCAGTGCTTATCACACTGCCCTTTCCAAGATGCAGATACATTTTCTTTACCTGTCAGCGCGGCTTTATCCTGCCCTTTTCGATGAACAGCACCCGTCCGCCCGTGCGGCTGGATATGCCCTCATCCTCACAGCAGGTTATAAGCGTCTGCCCGCCGCCGATGCGGTTCAATACAAACTCCTGACGGCGGCTGTCAAGCTCGGACAGCACATCGTCCAGCAGCAGTATGGGATACTCCCCCGTTTCGGCAAGGAATATCTCCCTCTCCGCCAGCTTCAGCGACAGCGCCGCCGTGCGCGTCTGCCCCTGTGAAGCGAAGCTGCGGGCCGCCGTGCCGTTTATGAATATTTCAAGGTCGTCCTTGTGCGCGCCCGTCAGGCACTGCTGCGCGTCAAGCTCCGCCTGGCGGTGCCGTTCCTGATGCTCACACACGTCGTAATATATCTCCTTTGCACTGGCGAAGGGGTCCTTCACCGTGCTGACCGTTTTATAGCTCAGCTCCAGCCTCTCTCCCTCGCCGGAGAACTCCCCGTGTATCGGCCCCGCCGCCTTGCCGAGCCGCGCCGCAAAGGCCGCGCGGTACCGGATGAGCTGTGCGCTGGCGCGGCACATCCCGTCGGAAAACTCGTCCAGCGTCTCAAGCAGAGACGGCTTTTCATGCCAGTCCTTCAGAATGCGGGTCTTATGCTCATACAAACGGTTGAACTCCGCCAGATACCCGGCATAGCGCGGGCGTATCTGGCTTATGGCGTTGTCCATCAGACGGCGGCGCACGGCCGCCCCCTCCTTTATGAGGTTGAGGTCGTCCGGACAAAATAGGACGGTGTTCACGGTCTCGGATAACTCCGACGCGGTTTTCTTCACGCCGTTGACGCTTATCTTCTTTGTCTGGCCGGGGCGCAGGGCGATATTTATCGTCTGCTCCCGCTCATGGCTGATGACGTCGGCCAATATCTCCGCCGAGGAAAAGCCGAAGCCGACAAGCTCCTTATCGAAGCGGGTGCGGAAGCTCCTCCCGGTGGACAGCATGTACACGCTCTCCAGAAGGTTCGTTTTCCCCTGCGCGTTCTGTCCGCTTATCACGTTCGTGCCGGGGGCAAGCTCCACCGTCTCCCACTCGTAGTTGCGAAAGCCGTTCAGCGCGATCCTTACTATCCTCATTCCGCCGTCACTTCAAGCTCGTTCCCGGCAAAGCTGACTCTGTCGCCGGGGTGCAGCTTCTTCCCGCGCTGGGTGCAGGTCTCGCCGTTGACGGCGACCATACCCTCGCTTATGACGAACTTCGCCTCGCCGCCTGTACCGACAAGCGCGGCAAACTTCAAAAACGCGTCGAGCTTGATAAATTCAGTTGTTATAGCTATTTTTTCCATAATTATTGATTTCCAATCAATCACCCGCGCGCAGGCGGACGGGGAGTATCATGTACACGAAGTTCTTGCTGCCGTCCGCGGCGGTGATTATGCAGGGGGAGGACGAGGTGTTTATATTGATGTTCAGCCTGTCGCAGCCCGCGGCCTTCAGCGCGTCGGTCAGGTATCTGTCGTTGAAGCCAATCTCCATCCCCTCGCCGCTGCCCTCGCACAGACAGACGTCCTCCGCCTTGCCGATGGGCGTGACGCAGAGGCAGTCGATGCTGCCGTCGTTGAAGGTCATGCGCACGGGGCTGGAGTTCTTCACGCTGACGATGAGGGCGACGCGGTCAATGGTGCTGATAAGCTCGCTTCTGCCGACCTCGACGGTGTAGCGGAACTCCTCCGGGATGGACTTTCTGTAGTTGAGGAATTCGCCCTCCAGACGGCGGCTGACAAGCACGGTGTCGCCAATGACGAAGGAGATATGCTTATCCCCGACGGATATCTTCACCTCGCTGTCGTCGTCGGTGCAGATGCGCTCAATATCCGTCAGCGATGAGCCGGGCACGACGAAGGTGCAGTTTTCAAGCTTTGCGCCCTCTATCCTCTCGCAGCGCTTGGCGAGGCGGTATCCGTCCACCGCGACGAGCGTCAGCGTATCGCCGTCTATTTCAAACAGCACGCCCGTGTATATGGGGCGGACCTCACTCTCCGACACGGCGAAGATGGTCTGGTTTATCATGCTCTTCAATATCTTCTGCGGAAGGGAGATGTTGTTTATCCCCTCCACCACCGGTATCTCGGGATAGTCCTCCGGGCTTATGCCCATGAAGTTGAATTCACTTTTGCCGCACCTGACCTGGACGTTGTTCTTCTCATCCGCCGTCACGGTCACTATCCCGTCCGGCATACGGCGTATCATTTCGCCAAAAAGCTTCGCGCCGACGACGATGTCGCCTATCTGGTCGGTGTCGGCCTCCATATTCGTATATATACCCTTCTTGAGGTCATAGCCCGTCACGCGCACGCCGCCGCGCGCGGTTATCAGCAGCCCCTCCAGCGCAGGGATGGGGCTTTTCGACGCCGCGGCCCTCGACGCGATCGCTATCGCATTCTGCAGGGCGTACTTCTCGCATGAAAACTTCATTTTCAAACTCCTCCTTTTTCTCTGTCAGTAAATAAAGGATAATATTTTTAGTATTATTAGTATTAGAAAAAATTTATGTTGAAAACCCGCGCCGGGCGTTGAAAACACTCGCTTTTCCGTGTGGACAAAATTGTGCGTGTTTTTCGCGTTTTCCACATGGGCCGCGGCGGCCATGACTTTCCACACGCGGCTTTTCATTTTCCACAGCGGATTGTGGAAAATCCCGCCGTCAGACGGAGTTGATATTTGACGTGATATCTCTTATCGTGCCCGCCATTTTCGGGTCTGTTTTGAGAAGGTCCTCCACCTTGCGGATGGAGCTCAAAACCGTTGCGTGGTTTCTGTCCTCATACTCCACGCCGATATCCTTCAGCGAGAGATTCGTCAGCGAGCGCATAAGGTACATCGACACCTGCCGCGCCATGGCCGTATTGCGCGATCTGTTCTGCCCGCGCAGATCCTCCTCCCGCAGGGAGTAGAAGCGCGCCGTCTCGCTGATGATGCGCTCCGGCGTGGGGATGTATTCCCCTGTGCGGATGACGTCCTTTATCGCGCGCTTGACGGAGTCGATGGTTATCGTGTAGTCAAGTATCTCCTTATAGGCCGTCAGGCGCTTTATGACGCCCTCTATCTGGCGGATATTGGCCGTGATGTTCTCCGCAATGTACGACACCGCGTCATCCGACAGGATAAGGCCGAGCTGGGCGGCCTTGTTGCGGGTTATGGCCATGCGCGTTTCAAGGTCCGGCGGCTGTATGTCCGCCATGAGCCCGCCCTCAAAGCGCGTGCGCAGCCTGTCGTCCAGAAGCGACATTTCAAGCGGCGGCCGGTCAGAGGTTATGACTATCTGGTGCCCGGCCTCATAGATATTGTTGAAGGTGTGGAAAAACTCCTCCTGCGTCGAGCGCTTGCCCGCGATGAACTGGATATCGTCCACGAGGAACAGATCCACATTGCGGTACTTCATCCTGAAATCCTCGACCGTGCCGTCCTTTATCGAGCGGACCATCTGGTTCGTGAAGTCGTCGCCCTTGATGTAGGCGAGCTTTTTGTTCGGCTCCCTCTCGTGGATGGCCTGTCCTATCGCAAGGAGCAGATGCGTCTTGCCGAGGCCGGAGTTGCCGTAGATGAACAGGGGGTTGTACGCCGCGCCCGGCTTTTCCGCCACGGCGATGGCCGCCGCGTGCGCGAACTTGTTGGAGTTGCCCACGATGAAGCGGTCAAAGGTATAGCCCGCCATTTCCGGCAGGAGGCTGTCCTCATTTTTGCCGCTTTCATAGTCCTTTATCTCGTCGCCCGCGAGTATCGTCAGCTCAAACTCGCAGGAGAACAGGTCTGAAAGCGCGGCCTTTATCGTGCCGCTGAACCTGTCGGCGATTATGCGGCGCTTGAAATCCGACGACGTGTGTATGACAAGGCGGCAGTCGTCGATCTCCACCGGCTCACAGTCGGAAAACCACGTCTCTATGGCCGTCGGCGTGAGCTGCTTTGACAGTATCTTTATTATCTCCTGCCATATGTCGTTCAGAGAATTCATGTGCCACCTCGTTACTCTGCGCAGTCCGCGCATTGAATCATGTTATTATATCAAACTTTGGCCTCTATTGCAATATCTATAATATAATAAAGTAGTAATAAAAAGGCATGGTAATAAAAAGCACTCCCGGCCGCGCCGGGAGTGCAGGATGTGTATTGATCGTTGTGTGCCTCTTGGCCCCCTTGCAAAGGGGGCTGGCACGGGCATACTTTATGTATGACCGTGACTGAGGGATTGGCTATGCGGCTGCGACGGCCGCTTGCGCCTAGCTGCTCTATGGCACAGGCTGCGGACATTCGACGCAAGAATCCCACCGGCAAAAATCTGTAGATTTTTGCCACCTCCCTTTTCAAGGGAGGCAAGGGTGCGATGAAGTCTTGTAATGCAATCCGCTGAAAAGAGCAAAGGTACATTCCCGCCATTCATCGGCGAATCAGATGTGTGCAGGGCGTCCATTGCCATTTCTTGCCCCCTTGCAAAGGGGGCTGGCACGGGCATACTTTATGTATGACCGTGACTGAGGGATTGGCTATGCGGCTGCGACGGCCGCTTGCGCCTAGCTGCTCTATGGCACAGGCTGCGGACATTCGACGCAAGAATCCCACCGGCAAAAATCTGTAGATTTTTGCCACCTCCCTTTTCAAGGGAGGCAAGGGTGCGATGAAGTCTTGTAATGCAATCCGCTGAAAAGAGCAAAGGTACATTCCCGCCATTCATCGGCGAATCAGATGTGTGCAGGGTGTCCATTGCCATTTCATGGCCCCCTTGCAAAGGGGGCTGGCACGGGCATACTTTATGTATGACCGTGACTGAGGGATTGGCTATGCGGCTGCGACGGCCGCTTGCGCCTAGCTGCTCTATGGCACAGGCTGCGGACATTCGACGCAAGAATCCCACCGGCAAAAATCTGTAGATTTTTGCCACCTCCCTTTTCAAGGGAGGCAAGGGTGCGATGAAGTCTTGTAATGCAATCCGCTGAAAAGAGCAAAGGTACATTCCCGCCATTCATCGGCGAATCAGATGTGTGCAGGG
>URPU01000102.1 GCA_900549865.1 uncultured Eubacteriales bacterium | reverse complement strand
AATAATGCTTTCGCGTCTGCGGACGCGAAACTCTGCGAGGCTTTTTTTGACAAGCAGAGGAAGAGGCCGCGGCCTCTTCCTCTGTTATTCTTTATTGCCCGGTTGCCTGCGTTAGCTTTCCTTTATGACAACGGTATAGGTATCCGGTGCAAGGCCGTACAGATGTATCTGCTCGGTATCTGTGCCCCTGAGCTTTTCACCGACGGCATAATTTTCGTAGAAAACGGGCTTCTCCGCAACGAGCTCACCGCTGCTGCTGTACACCTCGACGGTGAAATTGGCGGCGGGGAAGAAGATGGAGAGAGAGTCGTAATAATCCTCCGGGTTGGCGAGGACATCGGCGGCGCAGTCAGGGTCAAGCCCGCTGCCGCGGCAATACGTGCCGAAGGAGAGGAACCAGGAGAGGTTTTCCGGCATGGTATCTGCCGTATACTTTTCGGCTTCCTCCTGCGTGTAGTTCTCGGGATGATCGACATAGTCCTGAAGCATCGCAAAGAACGCGTCGTAGGTCTTTTCGCCCTCAAGCCAGATGAAGAGCGACGCTTCGCCGTCGAGCCACAATGGCGAATCTGCGGAAACGGAGTCGAACCGGAACTTCACCCTGTCGCCGGCCTCGCAGGGGGCGTCCTTGAGAATGAAGTCTGCCCCGGCCTCTTTAAAGCTCAGCGGCATATAGTCGGTTTTCAGCGCGTTGGGCAGCTCGATAGACAGCCCCACCGTCGTGGGCATGAGCTCGCGCGTGCCCATGAAGTAGATGTCAAGACTCTCGCCGGGCTTCCAGCTCCCTGCCGCGCCGCCGTAGGTGTCGTATGGCTCGCCGTTTTCGTCCATGGGGTATATGCTGATGTACGAGCCGGAAAGGTCGAGCTCCGTGACATTGACAAGCTCCGCAGTGTAATCGCACATGCCGCTGCCGGTGAGGATGCGCACGGGCTGCTGCTGTGCGGCAAGCTCCTTGAGTTCAAGCAGCGTGTCGCCCTCGGCGGTCATCTCGTCAAAGTCCTTGGCATAGGTCTCGCCGATATCGAAGCCGTACTCCGACTTGAGATAGGCAAGCACCATGACGCGCTCGTTATAGCCCTTCAGCATGTAATACTCATGGTACTTTAAGCCGTCAGTCTCGGCGTATTCCATCGCCGCGAGTTGGGAGTCAAGCGCGTCGAAATACCGCTTCGCCAGAATGTCGAGCCACTTGTCAAGAATGACATAGTCCTCATACTTACCCAGCGCGTCCAGCTCAGCATTCACGTAGCTCGTGTTTTTATCAACAGATTTGTCCGCGTTTGAAAGCATATCGGAATCAACCAGCGCGAGACGCGCATTCAGCCCCGCCGCAAGATTATTGCGGAAGTCCTCCCCGTCCTTTGCATCGGCCTTTGCTTCGACGGGTTCCGGAGTGCTGCTTTCAACGACGGCGTCGCTGCTGCTGCCGCTGCTGCTGCCGGTACTGCCGCAGGCGGTCAGCAGCATACACGCGAGCAGGACAAGCGCGATGAGCGTTTTCTTTTTCATCCAAAATGTCCTCTCTTTTCTGAAAATCATTGATTGGGGTCAACTATATAAATTATATCGGAGGTTCCCACGCATGGCAAGTGCTGAATCGACATGAAAACGTGCATTTTATGCATGTTCGCGTGCCGGGCGGGGGGAATGGCCTCTTCCTTTTTGGACATATGTTTGGTATAATAATCTATATACTGTCTTAAAGACGCAAGCTTCACACACCGGACGGCGGTGTAAAAAGGGGGAATTCAATGAGATCTGACATAGAGATCGCGCAGGCGTGCCGGATGCGGCCTATTACTGAGGTCGCCGCGCGCGCCGGGATAGACGAGAGGTATCTTGAGCAGTACGGCCGCTATAAGGCGAAGGTAGACCCGGCGCTGCTGAACGCGGGCGCGGAGCGCGCTGGGAAGCTCATCCTCGTCACGGCCATCACGCCGACGGCGGCGGGCGAGGGCAAGACAACCACGGCCATCGGCCTTGCGGATGCGCTGTGCAGGATAGGGAAGAACGCCGTTCTCGCAATGCGAGAGCCGTCGCTTGGCCCCGTGTTCGGGCTGAAGGGCGGCGCGGCGGGCGGCGGATACGCGCAGGTCGTGCCGATGGAGGACATAAACCTGCACTTCACCGGGGATATCCACGCCATCGGGGCGGCGCACAACCTGCTTGCCGCCATGGTGGATAATCATATATATCAGGGCAACGCCCTCAATATAGACCCGCAGCGCGTGACGTGGCGGCGCTGTGTGGACATGAACGACAGGCAGCTTCGCAATATCCGCGACGGCCTCGGGAAGAGGACGGACGGCGTGCCGCGCGACGACGGCTTTGACATCACCGTGGCGACGGAGACGATGGCCGTGTTCTGCCTTGCGGACTCGCTTGCCGACCTGAAGGCGCGCCTTGCGCGGATGATAGTGGGTTATACCTATGACGGCGCGCCCGTGACGGCGGCGCAGCTCAACGCCGTGGGCGCGATGGCGGCGCTTCTGAAGGACGCGATAAAGCCCAACCTCGTGCAGACGCTGGAGGGCACGCCCGCCTTTGTGCACGGTGGGCCGTTTGCGAACATCGCGCACGGGTGCAACTCCGTCACGGCCACGCGCATGGCGATGCATCTGGGCGATTACGCCGTGACGGAGGCCGGCTTCGGCGCGGACCTCGGCGCGGAGAAGTTTCTGGATATAAAGTGCCGCGCGGCAGGGCTGAAGCCCGACGCGGCGGTCGTCGTGGCGACGATGCGCGCGCTGAAAATGCACGGCGGGGCGGACAAAGCGGCGCTGGACGAGGAAAACCTTGCCGCGCTTGCGGCGGGCCTGCCGAACCTTATGCGGCATGTGAACGTGCTCAAGGACACCTATGGGCTGAACTGCGTTGTGGCGATAAACCGCTTCCCCTCCGACACCGCGGCGGAGCTGCGGCTCGTGGAGGAGGAGTGCCGCGCCGCGGGCGTGAACGCGAAGCTGTGCGAGGTGTGGGCCAAGGGCGGCGCAGGCGGAGAGGAGCTTGCACACGAGGTCGTGCGCCTGTGCGCGGCGCCGGAGGATTTTCGCTTCGCCTACGCGCTGACGGACACGATAGAGGAAAAGCTTGCCGCCGTGACGCGCAGGGTATACGGCGGGCGCGGCGTCATATTCACCGATGAGGCGCGCGCTCAGCTCGAAGCTCTCAATGCGCAGGGCTTCGGAAAGCTTCCCGTGTGCGTGGCAAAGACGCAGTACAGCTTCTCCGACGACAAGACGAAGCTCGGCGCGCCGGAGGATTTCGACATAACCGTGCGCGAGCTGCGCGTGTGCGCCGGGGCGGGCTTCATCGTGGCGCTGACGGGGGATATCCTCACGATGCCGGGCCTGCCGAAAAGACCCGCCGCAGAGGGCATCGACGTGGACGGCGCGGGCAGGATAACCGGACTGTTCTGACCGGGCAAACAAAAAAACATCGGGCGCAGCTCATCCGTTTTAAGAATGAGCCGCGCCCGATTTATACTATTATATAATTCTGCTGCCCGGCGCAGAGCCCGGCTTACCGGCACACAAGCTCGCCGTTTTCCACGTCCACGGTGATGGTGGAGCCGGCGGCAAGGTTGCCGCCGAGAATGGCGCGGGCGATAAGCGTTTCGACGCTCGATTGCAGATACCGGCGCAGCGGACGCGCGCCGTACAGCGGGTCGTAGCCGCGCTCGATGATGAGCTGCTTTGCGCTGTCGGTGATCTCAAGGCTGAGGGACTTGTCGGCCAGACGCTCTCTCAGCGAGGACACCATGATGTCGATGATGCCGCCGAGGTTTTCGCGCGTGAGCGGGTGGAACATGATGATCTCGTCCAGACGGTTGAGGAACTCCGGGCGGAACGACATCTTCAGCTCCTGCATCACGGCGCTCTGCGCCTCTTCGCTTATGCTGCCGTCGGCCGCGATGCCGTCCAGCAGGTGCTGACTGCCAAGATTGGAGGTGAGGATGATGATGGTGTTCTTGAAGTCCACCGTGCGCCCCTGCGAGTCGGTGATGCGGCCGTCGTCAAGAATTTGCAGCAGGATGTTGAACACATCCGGGTGCGCCTTCTCGATCTCGTCGAACAGCACCACGCTGTACGGCTTGCGCCGCACGGCCTCGGTGAGCTGGCCGCCCTCGTCGTAGCCGACGTATCCGGGAGGCGCGCCGATGAGACGCGACACGGAGAATTTCTCCATATACTCGGTCATGTCGATGCGCACGATGTTGTGCTCATCATCGAACAGACACTCAGCCAGAGACTTTGCAAGCTCGGTCTTGCCGACGCCTGTCGGGCCGAGGAAGAGGAACGAGCCGATGGGCCTGTTGGGGTCGGAGATACCGGCGCGGGAGCGCAGTATGGCCTCCGTAACCTTCTCCACGGCCTCGTTCTGGCCGATGACTCTCTTGTGGAGGTAGCCGTCGAGATGCAGCAGCTTCTCGCGCTCACCCTCCATGAGCTTTGCCACGGGGATGCCCGTCCACTTCGCCACGATGCCGGAGATCTCCTCCTCCGTGACGGTGTCGTGCACCATGGTGTTGGCCTTGCTCTGCTCCGAGCGCTTCTCGGCCTCTGCCAGCTTCTTTTCAAGCGCGGGCAGGTCGGAGTACTTGAGCTTCGCCGCCTTTTCATACTCATAGCGGAGCTGCGCGTTCTCAATGTCGGCGTGCATCTTCTCTATCTCGCTCTTGAGGGTCTTGACCTCGTCAACGCTGTTCTTCTCGGCCTCCCAGCGCGACTTCTGCTCGTTATACTCGTCCTTGAGATTGGCAAGCTCCTCGCGCAGCTTCGTGAGGCGATCCTTGCTGAGCTGGTCGTCCTCCTTCTTCAGCGCCATCTCCTCTATCTCAAGCTGCATGATCCTGCGGCGCATATCGTCCAGCTCCGCCGGCATGGAGTCTATCTCCGTGCGGATCAGTGCGCACGCCTCGTCCACAAGGTCTATCGCCTTGTCGGGCAGGAAACGGTCGGTGATATAGCGGTTGGAAAGCGTCGCCGCGGCGACGAGCGCGCTGTCGTGGATGCGCACGCCGTGATATACCTCATAGCGCTCCTTGAGTCCGCGGAGGATGGATATGGTGTCCTCGACCGTCGGCTCATCCACCTGCACGGGCTGGAAGCGGCGCTCAAGCGCGGCGTCCTTCTCGATGTACTTGCGGTACTCGTCCAGCGTTGTGGCGCCGATGCAGTGCAGCTCGCCGCGCGCCAGCATAGGCTTGAGCAGGTTGCCCGCGTCCATGCTGCCCTCGGTCTTGCCCGCACCGACGATGGTGTGCAGCTCGTCTATGAAGAGGATGATGCCGCCCTCACTGCGGCGGATCTCCTCCAGCACGGCCTTGAGGCGCTCCTCAAACTCGCCGCGGTACTTCGCGCCCGCGATGAGCGCGCCCATGTCCAGCGAGAATATGGTCTTGTTCTTGAGCCCCTCGGGCACGTCGCCGCGGACGATACGCTGTGCCAGCCCCTCCGCGATGGCCGTCTTGCCGACGCCCGGCTCGCCGATGAGGACGGGGTTATTCTTCGTCTTGCGCGAGAGTATGCGTATGACGTTTCTTATCTCCGTGTCGCGGCCGATGACGGGGTCAAGCTCGTTGTCGCGCGCCCGCTTCACAAGGTCGGTGCCGTATTTGGCAAGCGCGTCATAGGTGCTTTCGGGGTTGTCGCCGGTCACGGGCGAGGTCTTGACCTTGGAAAGCTCCGTGGTGAAGGCGGACTTTGTGATGCCGTGGTTGTCGAATATGCGCTTTATGGCCGGGGTGGGCGCGGCGAATATGCCTATCATCAGATGCTCGACCGAGAGATATTCGTCGCCCATGGACTTGGCGGCCTTCTCTGCGGCGGTGATGACGCGGTTGGCCTCCTGCGAGAGATACACCTGCGTGTCGCCGCTCACCTTCGGCAGCGCGGTGATCGCCGTGTCCAGCTCGGACAGGAGCGTGTTGCAGTCAACGCCCATCTTGCCCAGCAGCGACGGGATAAGCCCGCCGTCCTGATCCACCAGAGCGTAGAGCAGGTGCTCCGGCATTATATAATTGTTCTGGTTCTCCTGCGCCATGGACTGCGCGGTCTGAACCGCTTCAAGGGTCTTTTGAGTGAAGTTCTGTGCATTCATTGATCGATCTCTCCTCTCGTTGCCGGTTTTCTAATCATATGTGGATAGGGGTCTTGATCAGATTGGAGTAATATGCGGCCTCGACGTCGTGCGCGTCGTATCTGCCGCTGAGGTAGCCCTTCATGAGCTTATCAAAAAGCGTGATGTACTGGCTTATTGCGCCGGCCAGCTCGTCGGCGGTGCAGTCTCTGTCCGGCGGGGCGATGCTGCGCGTGAACTTGCCGTCATACAGCGCGTAATTCACTGCCGCGCCCGTCAGCGGCCGCAGGAGCCTGTCCTCAATGTCCTTCCAGATGCGGAAGAAGTCCGTCATGGCGGATATCAGCGCCGCCGACTGCGTGCGGAACACGACCGACAGCTCGCCGATGGCCTCGCTGTCGCCGGGGGTGAGCGCCACCTCGTACTTGACCGTCGGGCGGTATTTGTACTCCAGCGAGCTTTTCAGCGACATTGAAAAGGTATTCGGCGCGAAGAACGGCACCAACTCCCGCGACGGGGCCATAAGCTGCTCTATCGCGGAGAGCACGTCGTTTATCCGCCTCTCGGGCGTGGTATAATTGACGTATTCCGCAAGTATCTGATTTATAAGGCTCGAACGGCTCGTGCCCATACGGTGTGCCAGCGCATCTACCTCGCGCACGACCTCGTCATTGAGCATGAGGCTGTATAATGTCTTTTTCATACGGGCAAACCATTCCTTTCCTCTTGATGTGCAAACACGGAGCGCCGCGCGGCGGATATGCGCCGGACGCGTTCGTACTGCTCCTTGTTTACAAATAGCACTATATCACCACAGCACAAACTTGTCAATAGTTTTATATAATATTATTTGCAAATTATATCGAATTCACATATAGTTCATATTCGCTGCGGACGCGAATAAATTGTGCGCGCACTCTTGATTTTTCCCGGTTTATTGGTTATAATTACGCAGTGCTTTATATAGTATGCAGCGGTATCGAAGTGGTTATAACGGCCCTGACTCGAAATCGTGGTCGCTACTCGGTAGCTCCCTGTCCGGAATCCCTTGATTTTACGGGGTTTTTCGGGTATTCTTAACTTAATATTTTTGCTTGTTCTCCCCATCAGTTC
>URPU01000101.1 GCA_900549865.1 uncultured Eubacteriales bacterium | reverse complement strand
ACTGCTTTCGCGTCTGCGGACGCGAAACTCTGCGAGGCTTTTTTGACATACTGAGTCGGCGGCCATTTGGCCGCCGGCTGAATTTATTCCGGGTTTATTCCTCTGCGCTCAGCTTCTCCAGCATGGACAGAAGCTCCGTGTCCTTGTATATGCGCATCGCCTCGATGCCCTGCTTCTTTGCCGCGCGCTCCATGAGTGCGGCTAAAATCTCGTAATAGCCGCCGTCCTCCGCGACAAGCCCGCGCGCGATGCGCGGCAGGCTGTGCTCGATATAGCCGCGCAGCTCCGCCCCGTCCGGCGCGGCGTCCAGCAGCAGCTCCAGCGCCTGCCTTTCCGTCATGCTGCGCTCAATGTAATACTGCCTGCCGTACAGCCCGTACAGCACGCGCTTTGCGTCCAGATAGCCTATCGCCATATCCCGCCGCGACTGCGCCGCGTCGAAGTTCAGCACGCCGCCCAGATCGCTCACCGGCGCGATGTAGGTGATGCTCACGTCGTCCGGTATCTTGAAGTGCCTCTCCCGCCCCATGCCGGGAATGCGCACCGCGATTATATCCTTGTAGCCGTGCGTCACCAGCGCGTGCAGCGGCAGCGTGTCCACAAAGCCGCCGTCGGTGTACAGCTTGCCGCCCAGCGGCTCAAGCTTGAAGCTGGGGTGGTACGCGCTTGCCAGCAGCATGTCGCATATCTCGTCCACCGGCAGGTCGTTCACCTTGATTTCCAGCGCCTTTCTGTCGCTCAGCGATACCGTGGAGACGAAAAGCTCCACGTCGGAGTTCTTCACCTTCTCCGCGTCCACCACCTCGCGCACCCATGCGCGCAGCGGGGCGACATCCAGCCCGCGGTTTTTGATTATCTCCCACGCCTCCGGGATAAGCTCGCGCGCGTCCCCAAGCTCAATGTCGCCGTTGAAGGCGCGGCTGAGGTTTTCCTCCTGCTCCTTGTCCAGATCTATCACCTTGGAAAGACGCATGTCCTTCCATGCGTTCTCCGCGCGCGGCAGGTCGCGCATCGCCATGAGAGAGCCGTTCAGCGCGCCGACCGACGTGCCCGATACGGCGTTGTATTTTATTCCGGCCTCGTCCAGCGCGCGCCATACGCCTATTTCATACGCGCCCTTCGCGCCGCCGCCCTCGAGGGCGATGGCATAGGTCTTGCTGTTGTCAAGCTTCAGCTGCATCGTGTCATGCCTCCCGGTAATTTTTCCTGTGATATATGTCATTATATTTTATCTCCGCCGCAAAGTCAACGCGCATGGGATTTTTAATAAATGCCTCGCCGTGTTCCGGCTTGACGGAGGGCTTTCCCGGCCCGAACGCAAATGCAGCGCCACCTTCGTGACGCTGCATTCATGAAAGAGAACAAAATGAAAAAGATCCGCTCTGCACTTGCAAGTGTATAGTAGCAGAAATATATTTCGTAATTAAGCAAAGATATGTTTCAGAAAAGTAAAACATTTTCCTGGCGCGTAAACATCTCTGTTGCATATAAGGCAAAAATGGTATAAATTAATGGGTATAAAGAAGTAATTCTCACGGGAGGGTGAAATATGATATCTATCTGCAACGGCTGGGAGTTCACGCCCGAATGGACGGACGCCTTTGCGCGCGGCGCGGGTGAGGGCGAGGCCGTGCGCCTGCCGCATACGGTGCGCCTCACGCCCCTGCACTATGCCGCGCCCGAGTATTATGAGGGCGTCAGCGGATACCGCCGCATTATAAAGCCGGAGGAGTCGTGGCGCGGAAAGCGCGTGTTCGTCCAGTTTGACGGCGCGGCGCATATCGCGCAGGTGTATCTCAACGGCGCGCTCATCTGTGAGCACCGCTGCGGCTATACCGCCTTCCGGGCGGAGCTGACGGATGCGCTCGACTGGGCGGTGGAGAATATCCTCGCCGTGCGGCTCGACTCGACGGAGAACGCCGCTATCCCGCCCTTCGGCTTCGTCATTGACTACCTCACCTATGGCGGGCTGTACCGCGAGGCGTGGCTCGACGTGAGAAGTGAAAACTATATAGAGGACGTCTTTGTCACGACGCCCACAACGGCCTCATTCACCGCCGCGGTCAGAACCTCCGCCCCGGAGGGCAGCGTGCTCGTTACGGTCGAGGATATGGCCGGGCGCGTGCTTGCGCAGGGCGAGGGGCGCGACGTGCGCCTTGACGTGCCCTCGGCGCAGCCGTGGGATACGGCGCACCCCAACCTGTATCTGTGCCGCGCCGTGCTGCGCGGCGATGGGGGAGAGGTGCTTGACGAGGCGGTGCACCGCTTCGGCTTCCGCACGGCGGAATTCCGGGCGGACGGCTTCTATCTCAACGGGGAAAGGACCTTCCTTCGCGGCCTCAACCGCCACCAGTGCTATCCCTACATCGGCTATGCCGCGCCGAAAAGCCTGCAGGTCGAGGACGCGCGCATATTGAAGCAGGAGCTTGGCTGCAATGCCGTGCGCACCTCGCACTACCCGCAGAGCCGGCATTTCATCGACGCCTGCGACGAGCTTGGACTTCTCGTGTTCACGGAGATCCCCGGCTGGCAGCATATCGGCGATGATGCGTGGAAGCGTCAGGCGGTGGAAAACGTGCGCGAGATGGTCACGCAGTACAGAAATCACCCGTCTATAATACTCTGGGGCGTCAGGATAAACGAAAGTCTCGACGATGACGGCCTCTATGCCGAAACGAACGCCCTCGCCCATGCGCTCGACCCCACCCGCGCCACCTCCGGCGTGCGCTATCTGGAAAAGAGCAGCCTGCTTGAGGATGTCTATGCCTATAACGACTTTTCCCACTCCGGCGATAACCCCGGCGCGAAGCCGAAGCGCGCCGTCACGCCGGATATGAACAAGGCCTTTCTCATCTCCGAGTGCAACGGCCACATGTTCCCCACGAAGCCCTTTGACACCTGGGCGCGGCGGCAGGAGCACGCGCTGCGTCATGCGCGCGTGCAGGACGCGGCCATGGCCTCCGGGGAACATGCCGGGTGCTTCGGCTGGTGCATGTTCGATTACCCCACGCATAAGGACTGCGGCTCCGGCGACAGGGTGTGCTATCACGGCGTCATGGACATGTTCCGCAATCCCAAGCTTGCCGCCGCCGTCTACGCCAGCCAGAGCGATGAAAGCCCCGTCCTCGCCGTCGGCTCGTCCATGGATATCGGGGATTATCCCGCCGGGAATATCGGCCGTATTTACGCCTTTACGAATGCCGACCGTGTGGAGCTGTATAAAAACGACCTGTTCGTGGCCTCCGCCGTGCCGCAGGGCTGGCAGGGCCTGCGCCATGGCCCCGTTGCGATAGACGACACCATCGGCTGTCTGCTTGAAACGCAGGAGGGCTTCGGCGAAAAGAAGGCCGCGCTCGTGCGCCGCTGCCTTAACGCCGCCGGGAAGTACGGCCTCGCTGCACTTCCTCTGCGCGATAAGCTCGCCTTTGCGTGGGCGATGGCGCGCTATTCTCTCAGCTTTCAGGACGGCGTCGCGCTCTACGGGAAGTATGTCAGCAACTGGGGCGGCGCGGCCACGCGCTGGCGCTTTGACGCCGTGAAGAACGGCGCGGTCGTCGCCAGTGTCACCAAGGCCCCCGGCAGCAAGCTGCATCTTGAAGCCGTGGCCAGCGCCGCGATCCTCACCGAGGGGGCGAGCTATGACATGGCCGCCGTGCGCATCCGCGCCGTGGACGAGTTCGGCAACGTCGCGCCCTATGCCCAGCTCCCGCTTCGCGTGAAGCTCACCGGCGCGGCGGAGCTTGTCGGCGGGGAGTGCGTCACGCTTGAGGGCGGCATGGGCGGCGTGTATGTGAAGTCCGCCGGCCGCGCCGGTACGGCGGAGCTTGAGATAAGCTCTCCCCAAACGCCGCCCGTCCGCATCGTGTTTGAGATCCGGCTCCAGCCGTGATAATACAATAGGAAGCAATACCCTCGGTTGACAAGAGCACGCACGCCTGCCAGCGTGTCTTTCCGGCGCTTTTTGCCCTTTTCGCATCGTCAGAAGAAACTTGCGCCATTTTGTTTCCGCCTTTCGGCGAAAACTGCATTTTGCGCGTTACTTCTTCCTCTTCAAATCAAACCCACTTTGTTGGGCTTTGATTTGATTTCTGGGGGTTACGACACATCTGCGTCTCAAAAACCAAAAATCACTCGAAAATCCATCGCTGTCAGGTGCAAGCAGTTCTGACGAGGCAGAAAAGCAGCCAGACGACGAAAAGGCCGCAGGGAATACTTTGTGTATTCCCAAGGTCTTTGAGGACGTATGGACGTTTTTCTGCCCGTCAAAACCGTGTGTGTCCTTGTCAATCGAGGGTATAGAAGGGAGATAGAAATATGAAAGTCATACTTGTGAACGGAAGCCCCGACAGGCACGGCTGCACCGCCACGGCGCTTGCCGAGGTCGCCGCCGCGCTTGAACGTGAGGGGATGGAAACGGAGATGTTCCACATCGGCGGAAAGCCGATATCCGGCTGTCTCGGCTGCGGCCGGTGCAATGACAGCGGCCGGTGCTTCATTGACGACTGCGTCAATGACTTCATTGACCGCGCCGCCTCGGCGGACGGCTTCGTTTTCGGCAGCCCTGTATACTTTGCCTCCGCAAACGGCGCGATGACGGCCTTTATGGACAGGGTGTTCTATGCCGCCCCGCGCGAAATGTTCTTCATGAAGCCTGCCGCCGCCGTCGCCTCCGCGCGCCGCGCCGGTACGACCGTCACGCTCGACCAGCTCAATAAATATTTCATGATAACCCAGATGCCCATCGTCTCCTCGCAGTATTGGAACATGGTCCACGGCAACACGCCGGATGAGGTCCGGCAGGACCTTGAGGGGCTTCAGATAATGCGCACGCTGGGGAAGAACATGGCCTATATGCTCCGCTGTCTTGAGGCCGGGCGCGCCGCCGGTGTGCCCCTGCCCGCGCGCGAGGCCCGCGTCGCCACGAATTTCATCCGCTGACGCGCTGTCCGGCGGGTACGGCGTCCTGTTCACAATTTGTGCTTTTATTTTGCGGATACATGTGGTAGAATACATTAAAAGCCGGGGCGGCGTGCCGCCGCAATGACCGGCAGAGGGGAGTGCGCCGCGTGCCGAAGCAGCAGGGCATAAAGGAAATAACCAGCAACCGCAAGGCTTTTCATGAATACTTTGTGCTTGAGCGCTTTGAGGCCGGGATAGAGCTTGCCGGAACGGAGGTCAAGTCCATCCGCGCGGGGAACGTCAATCTCAAGGATGCGTTCTGCACCGTGAAGAATGGTGAGCTTTTCGTCCGCGGTATGCACGTCTCTCCGTATGAGCAGGGCAATATTTTCAACCGCGACCCCGTCCGGCCACGCCGCCTGCTCATGCATAAGCGCGAGATACTCAAGCTCAACGCCCGCATCATGCAGGACGGCGTTGCGCTCATCCCGCTTTCGCTGTATTTCAAGGACAGCCGCGTCAAGGTCGAGCTTGGCCTGTGCAAGGGCAAAAAGCTGCACGACAAGCGCGACAGCGAGGCTGACCGCCAGTCCAAGCGCGATATAGACAGAATTATGAAAGAAAGGAACTACCAATGAGCAATCCTATCGTAACCATCGAAATGGAAAACGGCGACGTGATGAAGGCGGAGCTTTACCCCGAAGTCGCGCCCAACACGGTCAATAATTTCATCTCCCTTGTCAGCAAGGGCTTTTATGACGGTGTCATATTCCACCGCGTCATATCCGGCTTCATGATCCAGGGGGGCGACCCCAAGGGCACCGGCGTCGGCGGCCCCGGCTACAGCATCAAGGGTGAGTTCACCGGCAACGGCTTCAAGAACGACCTCAAGCATGACCGCGGCGTGCTTTCCATGGCGCGCACCATGGCGCCCAACTCCGCCGGAAGCCAGTTCTTCATCATGCACCAGAATTCGCCCCACCTCGACGGGCAGTATGCCGCTTTCGGCAAGATAATCGAAGGGCTTGACGTTGTGGATAAGATTGCCTCCACCCGCACAGATTATAATGACAAGCCCAGAACGCCGCAGGTCATGAAGAAGGTCACTGTCGATACCTTCGGCGTGGAGTATCCAGAGCCTGTCAAGGCGTGATCAACGCTTTCAGCATACAGTTTTCTCTTTCCTCTGCGGGCCGCGCCGTGCGGCCCGCCCTCATGGGGGCGTAACGGTTTCGACGGGGGTGCGGAGGCAGGAATAGCGGGCGGATGCGCCTGACATCCATAAAACGGGCAAAACTTATAAATTAAAGAACGACAACGATACCGTTCTTCTCGCTGCTTAATTAGCGAGCGTTCCACCCGGGAGGACCACGGCCCGGGATGGGGCGTCGATCAGTGGTGAACGTGAGTGCGCTAAGCTTTGCGCGCGCCACGCATAATGAAGCTACCGAGTTCCGGAGTGTGACGTTTCACGCCGGAGCAAGGGAATGTAAATAAGCGTCTGCGCCCGGAGAAGTTGCTGTCAAAACGCTTTCGGACAGGGGTTCAACTCCCCTCGCCTCCACCATGTCATGATGAATCCCGTAGCTGTTGAAACTACGGGATTCTCTAGTGTTTTCAATTTATATTACAGGAAAGGAGACTCTCAGATGGGCAGCGGAATTGAGCCGGGAATGATGAAGTATTGCGTCATTGGTAACATAGTGATGGAGCACACGGATGAAAACGGAATAACCCGATATGGGACGGCTGCGTTTCCGGGCGGCAGGAAGGTTTATATCAGCAGGCGGCTTTGGAACGACGGTGTTGTTGTGATGGGCCTGAACAGATATATGAGCCGGTATGATATCGAGACTGTTCCTTTGGCATGGATCGAGAATATCCGTGTTTCAAAGACCTTTGGTTCAAAGGTGCTGGAGCTTATGACAAATACCGACGAGTTCCCTGATATGTGGTGGCGCTATAAGGAAGAGGACAAAATCGGCGCAACAGAATATGCACAAATTCTGAACCGTGTCAAGGCCGGGGATAAAGAGGCTTTTGACCAGTACAACCGGGATGTAATGGAGCGTTTTTATCATTCTTAAACAGGGTACAAAATGACAACACTTGAAAACGTTGAGGTCATTCTCAGGCCGGGATATTTCCACGCCAAAAACCGAATAGGCAAAAATCTGCACCTCACTGCCGCGGCGGCGGTGAGATGCAGATTTCTTTATATCTCCTGCAAGGCGTTGTTATTTAAGGAGTTGCTTCAAGTCCTCCTCCGGCGTGGTGATAGGGGCAAGGCCGAAGCTATATACCTTAAAACCCTCACTTCCTTTAATCAAGTATATTTCCGTC
>URPU01000100.1 GCA_900549865.1 uncultured Eubacteriales bacterium | reverse complement strand
TTCGTACAGCCATAGAATGCCCCATATTTTATTACCGCCACACTGTCTGGCAGGGTAATTGCACTTATCCACGTACATCCGCTGAACGCACGCTCCCCGATGTTAGTCAGGCCATTATGCATGGTCACGCTTTTGAGATTTTCGCAGTTCTGGAATGCATAATTCCCTATGCTCGTCACCGTTGCAGGTATCTCTATACTTGTCAGACCTGTGCACCCGGAAAACATGCTGTTCCCTATCGCCGTAATGCCGGGATTGAACACTATCGTCGTGAGGCCCGTGCAGCCAGAGAAAACACCGCTGCCGATATACTCAAGGCTGTCGGGAAGCGTCACCTTTGTTATAAGCTTATTATTCTTAAATAAATCATCGCCGAGTTTCTGCACGGTATAGCCGTCTATTGCCGCCGGAATCACGACCTCCGTGTCCGTTCCGGAATAGCCCGTGAGACTTATGTAGCTGCCATTAAGTATAGTATAGGTATAGTCGGAAACGCTGGTTACACGCACATCCCCCGCCGCCTGCGTCGCCGCATCGGTCTGCGTCACAGTGAAGTAGCAGAAAAGCTCTCTGCTTTCCGCCTCAAGTGACGCCGTCGCCACGCACAGATAGGCGTCAGGCGTAAGAAGCACGCCGTCCACCGGGAGGGTGAGCGTATCACCATATTCGCCGGCATTCGTATACTCGCCCGTCGTCTCATCATAAATAAACCATTGCCATGTAAGCGCGCCGTTGGTCGTTATCTCCGGCGTGAGTGCAAACGTATCCTCGCCGCATTCAAGCACGTAATGCACAGCGCCGTTTTCATCTGCATATTCATATCCCGCCGCCTCGATGAAAAGTGCAGGCGCAGGCTCCTCCGACGGTTCCCCTGATGGCTCTTCCGTCGGCTCCTCCGTGGGGGTGTCGTCTTCCGGTGCCGCCGTGGGCTCCGGAATTTCAACATATTCCGGTTCCTCTGTGGGCACCGGCTCCCCCGGCGTCTCTTCGGGCGCCTGCGGCTGCTCCACAAACGGCTCAACCGGCATGCTTTCCTCTACAATAACCGGCTCCGCATCCGCACCAGATGCATCATCGGCAAACGCACTTGCCGGGAACATGCTCAGCATCATCGCCGCGCAAAGCAGCATTGACAAAAATCGTTTCATAAAATGGCCTCCCAATACCGTTAGAATATGCGTACATATCTATAGTACAAAATATACTATAGTGTCGGTGAAAACGCAAGATTTTCCTTTCAAATTTTTGCCTTGATGCATTGAAAAACCACGTGCCGGTTCAAAACGCCCCGCACAAATGATCAACTGCCGCAAAGGCCTTGGCGCATAAGGCTTCTGCGGCAGTTCCCTGCTTTTTATATATTCAGCTCTCCTCCGGCGTGGGTTCGGGCGGGGCCTCCGGGGTCTTATAAACGATGATATCATCCATTTTTACGTTCAGCACGGCGGCGAGCACCGCCAGATTATCAATGCTGGGCAGGGATTCCCCCCGCTGCCATTTATATATCGCCTGCGGCGTTGAAAAGCCGAGTATCTTTTGCATCTGACGCACGGAGTACCCGGCGTGCTTACGCTTTTTTGCAATGTTCTGCCCCGTTGCGATCAAGTCGATGACTGGCAGCGTACTCATTTTTTATCAAACTCCCTCTTTATAACAGAATGACCCCACATGCCCGTATATGGGGCAGGCGGGGCGTCAAACAGCGTATTATGCGCGGCGTGCGCGGCATGTGATGCGCATTGAGTTTGATTCTGACCCTGTAGCGACCTTAATCCGGGCATGGCAGAAGAGCGTCTGCGTGCTCTTGCCGAGAGGGGCCTGCGGTACATCCGGCGGGAATTAGACAAAATCGCATTGGCTCACGCCTTCCTTTCGACATATATAAATAATTTTACCCTAATTGTGGGGAAAAATCTATAAACCGGTAGTATACGGAGTTGGACGCGCGCCCCGGCACTATCCGTTTTATTGGACAGAACATATGCTAGACTGCAAATGACAAATAAAACGGGGGTACAGAAAATGAAAGAAGAATTTGTGACCATCACCGGCTTTAGAAACTATCTGGGGCTGACGCCGTTCAGGATAGGCCGCCTCGTCCGGTGCGAGAAGGAGCCGGACAACCAATATGACAGCGAGGCAATAATGTGCACCCTGCCCGTATACGGCACTGTGGGGTACATCGCCAACAGCACCAACACTGTCGCCGGGGGCACGATGAGCGCCGGGCGGATATATGACAGGGTCGAGAAGAAGTTTTACGTGCGCGTGCTGTTCACCTCCTTCACAAAAGTGATATGCCGGGTCGAGCGCGGGGAGCCGTCAGATCTGAAAAAGGAGCTGCTGTCCGACCTCGACGACGGCTGGGATGATGACAGCGGCGAGGAGCTCGGCGATACCGGCGAAGAGAGCTGAACGGCCTTTATCCCGCGGCAAATATGTGGTATATTTATGGACGGGGGGTGATAACATGGCCAAATCCGCAAATCAAAAGCTTAAGCTTCTATATCTGATGCGCTATCTTCTGCAAAGCTCCGACGAGGCGCATCCGGTATCCATCCAGCAGATGACGGACGCGCTGGCCGCGCACGACGTCAAGGCGGAGCGCAAGAGCCTGTACGACGACCTTGAGGCGCTGCGCCTGTTCGGGCTGGACATTGTGCAGACGCGCGGCAAAACGACGGGCTACTACATTGGCACGCGGGAGTTCGAGCTGCCGGAGCTGAAGCTGCTGGTGGACAGCGTGCAGTCGTCCAAGTTCATCACGCACAGAAAGACCCTGTCGCTGATAAAAAAGATAGAGGGGCTGGCCAGTGTATACGACGCACAGCTTCTGCAGCGGCAGGTATACGTGCGCAACCGCGTGAAAAGCATGAACGAAAGCGTATACTACAACGTTGACGAGATATCGAACGCCATAACGGACGACCGCATGATACGCTTTCGTTATTTCGAGTTCGACGCGGCCAAGCAGCGCCGCTACAGGCACGACGGCAGGGTCTATGAGATAAGCCCGTTTGCGCTGATGTGGGACGACGAGAATTACTATATGCTGGGCTATGACGCGGCGGCGGAAAAGCTGAAGCACTACCGCGTGGACAAGATGGCCGGGATAGAGGCCGCGGAACAGGCACGGCTTGGCAAGGAGCGCTTCGCCGAGATAGACATGTCGGCCTATTCAAAGCAGGTGTTCGGCATGTTCACCGGCAGCAGCGAGACTATCCGGCTGCGGTTTGAAAACAGGCTTGCCGGGGCCGTCATGGACCGCTTCGGCAAGGAGGTAATACTCACGCCGGACGGCGAGGAGCATTTCACCGTGAGCATTGAGGTCGCGGTCAGCCCGCAGTTCTACGCGTGGCTTTTCGGCTTCGGCACAGCGGTGGAGATACTTTCCCCCGCCGGGGCCGCGCGCGAGATGGCGGCGCGGGCAAAGGCCGTCGCGGAGATGTACGCAAAATACGCCTGACGCACATATGCCGCGGTTTTGTCCGCGGCATATTGCGCAGTATGTGAAAAGTGCCGGTTGCTTTGCCGCGCAAAGCATGTTATTGTGATAGTGCGTTTGATATTAATACGGCAGGAGGCGGCAATGAAGAGGACGAAAGAGGACAGGCTGCGCGAGCGCGGCGAATTGAAGGAATATATACGCAGCAACAGGAAGGTGTTCATCTTCTGGTCGGTGCTGCGCCTGATAGTTATACTGGCAATGATACGCTCCGCCATGCTGGGCATGTGGGACAACGTGTTCATCTGCCTTCTGACGCTGGTGCTGTTCATGCTGCCGCTGTTCATCCGCAGGCGCTTCGGCATAGAGCTTCCGTCAACGATGCAGATGATAATAATCTTTCACATATTCGCCTGTGAGATACTCGGCGAGCTGAGCTGCTACTACGTGAAGTACGAGTACTGGGACACGATAATGCACACGGCGTGGGGCTTCCTGTGCGCGGCGCTGGGCTTTTCGCTGGTGGACATTCTCAACCACGACAACAGGCGCCATTTCAGCCTCTCCCCCGCCTATGTGGCGATAACGGCGTTCTGCTTTTCCATGACGATAGGCGTGCTGTGGGAGTTCTTTGAATTCGGCGCGGACAGGCTTTTCATGATAGACATGCAGAAGGACACGATAGTGACGAGCTTTGCCTCCGTCATGCTAGATGAGACGAACTCGAACATCCCCATCGTCGTGTCCGGAATAACGGACACCGCCATAAACGGACAGCCGCTGGGGCTTGGCGGCTATCTGGATATCGGGCTTTTCGACACGATGGAGGATCTGTTTGTCAACTTCATCGGCGCGCTGGTGTTCTCGGTGATAGGCTACTTCGCGCTGAAAAAGAACTCAAACGTGTTCGTGTCACATTTCGTGCCGCGGCTTGCCGACGACGAGCAGAAGCCGGAGGCGTAACCGGTGATGAAACGATGTTCAGAATAGGCGAATTTTCAAGGCTGACGCAGGTCTCTGTCCGTATGCTTCACTACTATGATGAGGCCGGCCTTCTGACACCGGCGGAGGTCAGCAAGTGGACATGACACCGGCTTTATTCCGCAGAGCAGATCCCCCGCCTGAATAAGATCCTGTATCTGCGTGACAGCGGACTGAACGTTTCGGAGATCGCGCTGGCCCTGACGATGGATGAGCAGTCGCTTCTCGCACAGCTTGACAAAAAGCGCGCGGAGATAGAAAGGGCAATTCAGGCCGAGAAGGAAAAGCTGCGGAAAATCGAGCTTGCCAAACACGAGATGCAGAACGGCAAAGGCGAACTGCATTATAATATCTGCGTCAGGTCGATCCCCGCGTATCCGGTGCTGTCCTTGCGGAAGGTCGTGCCGGACTACTATTCCGAGGGTGAGCTTTCCGCTTTTGCAGATGCGCAGAGGGCAGAGCTTGTAGGCAATACTTTCTCCATTTATCACGACACGGAATACCGGGAGACGGATGTGGATATCGAGCTATGCGCCCCGGTGAAGAAAATGGGAACGGCAGAAGCGCCGTTCTGCTTTCGCATGACGGAGGCAGTTCCGTATATGGTATGCACGATGGTCTACGGCGATTTTGCAAATATCAAAGGCGCTTACCTCGCCTTTGCCGCTTGGTTGCAGGAAAACAGCGAATATAAAATGTCGAACCCTATGCGCCAAATCGTACATAGAGGCCCGTGGAATGAGAGCGACAGCGAAAAATATCTCATTGAACTTCAAATCCCGCTGAGCCGCACATAATGGACTTCAAAGGGGCTGCCCCACGTGAATTTGAAAGATCACGTGAGACAGCCCATTTTCATTTTTCCCCCTTGCATCTCACACAATGTGAGGTCTTATACTGGGGCCGCCAACAAATCAAGGAGGAAAAAACATGACCTATCAGCTTAACGCAATTGGCAAGATGAAAAATGACGGGAACGGCGCCTTCATCCGGTTGGAGCCGGAGTACATCCCCGGTCTACGGGCACTGGACGGCTTCAGCCACATCAATGTGCTTTGGTGGTTCAGCAAATGTGACAACGAAGCGGACCGGCATGAATTGCAGACCCGGCAGCCCTACAATGGCGCGCCTGAGCTCATGGGCGTATTTGCGACGCGCTCCCCCGCGCGGCCAAATCCCATCGCAATGACGGCATCCGAAGTTATCAATATTGATCTTGCCAACGGCATCATTCGCATCGCATTCATTGACGCAGACGACAATACGCCCGTGCTCGACATAAAGCCCTATACGCTGAGCTTTGACCGCGTGGAAGCGCCCGGTGTTCCCGCGTGGAGCCGCGGATGGCCGAAAAGCACGGAGGCATCGGGCGATTTCGATTGGGGGCAGGTATTCACGTTCTAAAATATTATTATAAAATCGCGCGCTATTGACAATTCACCTTTTCGCAGTATAATGTTCAACGTGCATTACTTGATGCATATCACACGATGCGCTATATGGCGAAAGGGTGCTGGATATGGCTCCGAAAAACAAGTTCACGAAGGAAGAAATGGCAGATGCGGCGCTGCGGGTCGTGCGGGCAAAGGGAATCGACTGCCTGACCGCAAAAACGATAGCGGATGAGCTTGGCACATCCACACGCCCGATCTTTACCGGCTTTGGCTCCATGGATGAGGTCAGGCAGGCGGTCTATGCGGCGGCGGTGCGCGTATACGACGGCTACACCGGCGCGGGCTTGAAGGAGGATATCCCTTTCCTCGGTGTTGGGAAGAGCTATATCCGCTTCGCGCGGGAGGAGCCGGAGCTTTACCGCCTGCTGTTTTTGACACGGACGCCGGAACACAGCGCCATAAAGTCGATGCAGCATTTGCAGACGCTCGTCCGGCCAACGCTGATGGACGCTTATCACATCACCGCCGAGGAAGCGGACTTGTATTTCCGTGATCTCTGGCTTGTGACGCACAGCCTGTCCACGCTTATCGTGACGGGCGGCTGCATCTATTCCGACCGGGAAATCAGCCAGATCATGACCGGGTTCAGCGTCAGCATTTTAAGATCCATCAAGGAGCTCCCCGGCTTTGCAGCAGGCAGCTTTGACCGCGACGCGGCCTTTCGTGCATTAGTTGGCAAAGACGCGGAGGAGATATAAATTGGTCAAAGCCCTGAAATCAAAATCGGGTCGGCTTCGCTGTCCAAAAGTCGGCGGCAAGGCGGGAACGCAGATGCAAAAAATATGTCTGGCCGCCGCAATTGTTTTTATCATCCTGTCCGCCGCTGCGGCTGTATGCTTCCTTGCGTACATAAGCCCGCCGGAGGACGAAGTCACAGCCTTTGATTATCCGCCGGAATTTTTCTGTGCAAGCGCAGGAAATCGTATCGATTACCAGTCGGATGGGAAATGCGCGGCCTATGCGTCCGTTTACCTTCTGCGGCACTTCGGAGAAGAGGCGGACGGAGAAGAGCTGTTCCCGGAATTGAAACGGCCGCTTGGCTTCGTTTCCGCACGCAGCATCACGGATGTTTTTGAGCGGCATAGGCATAAGGCAACGGCCTATCACGGAAGTGTTGACACGCTGAAGCAGCGCTTGGCAGAGGGGCATCCCATCATCGTTTTCATCCGCATTCCAGGCGACACGCATTACGCCGTCGTTGTCGGCTATGACGAGCAGCACATTTATCTGGCGGACTCCCTTGCGGAAAACGTCAATGCCTCGGATGCGCGGTACGATCGGGTGCTGACAACGGCGGACTTTGAAGCCGTATGGGAAACCGGAACGCTGCTTCCTGATAATATTTACATAGTTGTCAAATAGGCGCGCCGGTGTTCGACAGGCCGCGGGGTATACGACGGGCGAGACACCTAGTATTATAAAACTGCGG
>URPU01000099.1 GCA_900549865.1 uncultured Eubacteriales bacterium | reverse complement strand
GACAACATGGCCGCCGGCCCCGCCTCCTACGGCATGACCGACACCATGGGCCGTATGCACTCCGACGCGCAGTTCGCCGGCTCCTCCTCCGTGCCCGCGCACGTTGAGATGATGGGCTTCCTCGGCATGGGCAACAACCCCATGGTCGGCGCGACCGTCGCTGTCGCCGTCGCCACCGCCGAAGCGCTCAAGTAAGCCGCAGGACGCATTAAGACACATGATACATAAAAGGACTTCCGGAAATCCTCCGGAAGTCCTTTTTTCACCCGCGTTGAGATTGACAGATTTCCGCAGTTTAAGTATAATAATTTAGTTATGCGGCGCTGCGGCGGAATGCCCCGCGGCGATATTCTTTGCAAACGGAGAAAGACGCGACAATGACGAATGATAATATACTCATCCCCAGACGTAAATACGGCGCAGTGTTTGCCGCGCTTGCCATCTTCCTTCTGGCGGACTATCTTTTCAAGGGCGTACTGTATATCGGCTACTGGTGCAATACTCTGGACGTCCTCGCCTACTATGAGCGCTTTGCCATCGCCCTTTTCATCTGCGCGGCCATATTCCTGCGTGCGCCGTACCTCTGTGCGGAGGAGCGTGTGCTGTTCCTCTACGCGGCGTGGGTGTGCATTACAAGGCTTCTCAACGGCGATCTGCGCCTTATGTCCGACTATGATTATTTTATCAAGTCCGTCGTGATGTGCTCCGCGTTCACGGGCGTTGGCCTCGTGCTTACGGAGAAGGGGAGAAGGGCGTTTATCAATGCCGCCTCCTTCATCTACTGCGCGGTTATGCTATTCTTTGCAGTCCTCGGTATTTACGCTGTTGTGCGCGGGATAGTTATCGACCTCCCGTTTGAAATAACCGTCGGCATAAGCAAGGAGCGCGGCACGAACTTTATTGAGATATCCAATATAATCCGCACCGTCTCCGGCATGTGGTTCTGCATCGCGGCCTGTCTTACGCTGTATCTCATGTTTGCCTATAAAAACCGCGTGTTCCGAGTTTTCGCCGGTGTGTGCGCGTTCATCTTCTACTGCGCTGTCGCGCTCAGCTTCGGCAGGACGGCCATGCTTGCCATGTGCGCCGCCGTTGCCATGCTGGGAATGCTGCTCGTCCTGCGCCGGCTCGCGGGGAAGAGCGTTCGCGTCAAGGCCGTTGCGCTTGCCGTTACGGCGGCGGTACTGCTGCTGGCCTCATATAAGGGTTACGGTCTGGTGCAGGCAGCTTTCAGCCGCCTTGCCGCCGTCTGCACGGTCGAGTCCGTGCAGACTGAGCCTTTCGCGCCCGCGGAGGATGCAGAGCCTGCCGCGGAGGCTGCAGCGGACAGCGATGAAACCGAACAGCCCGCCTTTGTTGAAAACAGAAGTCTTTTCGACCTTACCGGGCGCACGGACATATGGCGCTACGGCTTTATAACGCTTAAGAACGATCCCACGGTGCTTCTGCGCGGCGGCCTCGTTGATGATTATATGCGCGCATCCAACGCGCTCAATCCGGAGACGGAGTATAAGCAGCATATGCACAATTTCTTGCTCGACTCGCTCATGCTTACGGGGCTTGTGGGCCTTGTGCTGCTGGCCGTGTTCACGGTGCTGCTCGTCGTGCGCATGGTAAGGCTGTTTTTTACTCCAGACACACAGGTGGGCTTTGAAAAGAAGCTGCTGACGCTCCCGCTTGCGGCGATACTGCTGGAAAACACCATGGAGGCCGTGATATTCCGCTATACCGACCCTATTTCGATATGCTTCTTCCTCGTGGCCGGGGTGTTCCTCGCGTACTCGTATGAGCTGCTGCCCGAAAAGAAGCTGTACCTGCGTAAAACTTGACAAATGTCAGTCCCTGGTTTATCATGTTGCCAGAAATGATCCCGTAGGAGGAGAAGTATGATACCGGCGGATAAAAAGGTGGAGCGTATGCTGACCGTTGCGCGGATGTATTATGAGCAGGGCAAAACGCAGAATGAGATCGCCAGTGCCATCGGCGTTTCCCGCCCGCTTGTCAGCGTCCTTCTCACGGAAGCGCGCGAATGCGGGATAGTCACCATCACCGTGAATGACATCCGCGTCACGGCGGAGCTTTTGACCGAACGCCTGCGCGCCCGCTTCGGGGTGGAGCGCGTTGTTATAATCCCCGATGAGGATATCGACGACAACACAAATAAAGCCCTCGCCGCGCGCGCCTATGCCGAGATATTCAGCAGCGAGAACGAGAATGCGCGCCTCGGCGTCGGCTGGGGCTCGATGCTGGATAAAATGGCATCCTACGCGGAGAGTCTCGCGGATGTGAAGAAGGGCGACGGCCGCATTTTCCCCCTTGTCGGGGGCATCAATTCTGTTATCCGCAGCTATCACACCAACGAACTCGTCCGCATCCTTGCGCTGAAATCCGGCAAGCGCCCGGCGTTTCTCTATATCCCGGCCCTGCTTGACACGAATGCCGACCTTGAGCTCACCAAGCGGACCGAGCCGTATGCCCTGATAGAGAAGGAGTGGCGCGCTATGGAGCAGGCCGTCGTGTCGCTTTCAAACTTCCCCTCGTACCCCGACCTCGGTGTGAAGTCCTTTTACGGCGACCGCCTGACGGAAAGGCACGCCGTCGGCCGCATCCTTGCGTATTATTTCGACGTGAACGGCCGCATCATCCGGCCGCAGGAGGAGACGGCTCTGCAAATTCCAATCGACATTCTGCGCCGCGCACAGGTCACGGCGCTCTGTTCCGGGCAGGTCAAGCCCGTGGCCGTCGCCGGTGCGCTGCGCCTCGGCATTATCAACACGGTCATGCTGCCCTTCGGCCTCGCCGCGCGCGTTGCCGACATGCAGTAAGGCCGCGCCCGAAAAAGACAAATTTCCTTGGCTAAATCGTATAAAATCCTTTCACGGGTTTTATGTGATTTGGCCAAATTTTTTTGCGTCCCGCGCGAAAGCGTTGACACGCAAGAGAACACATGTTAGATTTAATATATATAACGAGGGCATAAAGTTGACAATTGTTAAAAAGGAGCGATGAACAGTGACGAAAGACGAACTTGTCCGCAGGCTGCTTAATGCCTGCGCGGAGGTGAAGAGCGCCGAGGCGGAGCTGACGGAGATAGATTCGCACTTCGGCGACGCCGACCACGGCCTGACGATGCGCAAGATATGCACCGCGATAGAAAGCGCCGTGCAGGGCGAATGCGGCAGTGTGAAGGACATGCTCTCCGCCGCGGCGGACGCTGTCATGTGCCTCAACGGCGGCAGCGCCGTGCCGCTGTGGAACAGTTGGCTCGACGGGCTTGCCGAGGGCGCGCCGGAGGCGGATGCGCTTGACGTGCCCGCGCTCAAGGCCGTGTTTGCCGCGGGCTTTGAGGAGCTGGACGATATGTCCGGCGCAAAGGTGGGCGACAAGACCATGATGGACGCCGTCATCCCCGCGAGTGAGGCCATCGCCGCCTATGCGGGCGATGATGAGGACGAGCTTTTCCGCCTCGCGGCGGAGGCTGCCGTGCAGGGCGCGGAAAACAGCCGGAACTTCGTCTCCAAGTTCGGCCGCGCGAAGAGCTACGGCGCAAAGACTATCGGCACGCCCGATGCGGGCGCTGTGTCCATGGCAAAGTTTTTTGCCGGGCTTGCGAAATAAAATGGCGCGGCATGCGCCGCGCCCCTCGTAGGCCGCGGATTATCAAAAATGTAATTAGTAAAACGGAGGTAATAACGCAATGAAAATGAAGAAGTTCATCAACGCACCTGAGACCATAACCGATGAAGAGCTCGCCGGCATGGGGCTGGCCTACGCCGACATCCTCGATGTTGACGGCCACCTTGTCATAAGCAAGGATCTCGCCGCGGCGGACCGCGTCACCATCGTCACCTACGGCGGCTCCGGACATGAGCCTGCACAGGCCGGCTACGTCGGCCGCGGCGCGCTGGACATACAGGCCGTCGGCGATATCTTCGCCGCCCCCTCCGGCCAGCTCGTCTTTGAGGCGCTTCAGCGCGCGGACAAGGGCCACGGCGTGCTGCTGCTCACGCTCAATTATGCCGGGGATCAGCTCGCGGGCAAGCAGGCCATGAAGCTTGCGAAGAAGGCCGGGATGAACGTCCGCCAGGTCGTCACGGGTGAAGAGATAAAATACGACCCCAACGGCGAGGACAATAAGCGCGGCCTTGCCGGTGCCGTTCCGCTCTACCATGTCGCGGCGGCCGCGGCGCGCGCGGGCAAAACGCTTGACGAGGTAGCGGAGATCGCCCAGAAATATGCCGACAATATGGCCTCCGTCACGGTCAAGGTCACTGACGCCACGCACCCGCAGAACGGCATGTCCTTCGGCGACCTCGGCGAGACCGACCTTATGGAGATCGGCGCCGGTCAGCACGGCGAGGGCGGCGGCGTGCGCGTGCCCATGCTCTCTGCAAAGGATACCGTCGCCACGGTCGCAAATGCGCTTGTCGATAACGTCGGCCTCAAGTCCGGCGACAAGGCCTTCGTCATGATAAATGGCTGCGGCGCGACGACGATGATGGAAATGCTCGTGCTTTATAAGGACACTGTGGAGTTCCTCAATGCCATGGGCGTGGAGGTCGTTGCCAACATGGTCGGCGAGATACTCACCGTGCAGGAGGCCGGCGGCTTCCAGATGAACATCGCCAAGTGGGATGACGAGACGCTTGCCCTGTGGAATACGCCCGTGCACACCCCCGTGTTTTTCAAGGAGTAAGCCATGGCGGACGCAGTTGGAAACAAGGCGGCGCATGATTACCATCTTGACACACCGCCTATAGATACGGGCTTTTTCGCAAAGGGCCTCGGCAATACCGACTGGGGCATGAAAAACCGCCTCAGCCGCATATTCTCTCCCGACTCCGGCAACACGGTCATGCTGGCCTTCGACCATGGCTATATCATGGGCGCAACGGCCGGACTGGAGCGGCTGGACGTCACCATCGCGCCGCTGTGCGGGCATGCGGATGTGCTGATGGGCACGCGCGGCGCTATAAGAAGCTGCATCCCGCCCACGCTCAATAAGGCCACCTGCCTTCGCGCGACGCATGACACCTCCGTGCTGTTTGAGGATATGAGCACCGGCTCCGGCCTCGCCTTCGATATGGAGGAGGCGTTGCGAATGAACGCCTCCGCGCTGGCGATACAGTGCTTCGTCGGCGGCGCGGGTGAGCGCGATTCGCTTGAGGCACTTTGCCGCGCGGCGGACGCCGGGTATAAATACGGCGTTCCCATCCTCGGCGTCACGGCCGTCGGCAAGGAGATGGCGCGCACGCCTAAGTACTTCGGCCTTGCCTCGCGCATTCTGGCCGAGCTTGGCGCAAGCTTCGTCAAGACCTATTACTGCGAGGACTTTGAAAACGTTGTCGCGTCCTGCCCCGTGCCCATCGTCATTGCAGGCGGGAAGAAGCTTCCGGAGGCGGAGGCGCTTGAAATGGCCTATCAGGCCATCGCGCGCGGCGCGCACGGCGTGGATATGGGGCGCAACGTATTCCAGAGCGAGCACCCCGTTGAAATGATGCTTGCCATCCGCAAGGTCGTGCACGAGGGCTTCACCGGCAGGGAAGCGTATGAGTTCTACCTTGAAAGCACCAAGGGATAATTATTATAGGAGGAACCGACATGTCAGCAGAATATATGCACATCGGCATTCCCGTGCTCAATAAGAAGCCGGGCATGGTCTATAACGAGTGGGGCCGCTTCTGGGTCAATGAAAGCGTGGACGAATATGACTATAAGATAGAATACCTCAAATTTGACGAGGGGACGCGCTTTCCGGAGATACTTTCAAAGCAGCCGCATGTGGCGTATAAGGTCGATGATATGACGCCGTATATCGCCGCGGCGCAGCGCGTCATATTCGGGCCGGAGGCGCTGGGCGACAATGTCCGCCTCGCCTTCGTCATCGTGGACGACGCCATTATAGAGCTGTACGAGGAGAAGTAAACGCATTCCTGACGCCGCGGCCTATGCGGCCGGGGCGTTAAGACTGTCGAAAAAGCGGCATTGCCGCTTTTTCGAGAAAGCTTCGCTGCGTTCTGCGCCTCTGTTGTCCGCTGACAGCGGACAATTCGACGCTCACTCCGCGCAAAGTGTTTTCTGCCACGCACATGTCGCGGCAGAAAACGGATCATACTGCTTTCGCGTCTGCGGACGCGAAACTCTGCGAGGCTTTTTTGACATGTTAAGCTTGTCAATATGTCAAATTGCCGAATAAGCTCAAAAAGTGGATTTTGCGGCCTTAATTTTAAACAAAATTTAAACTGCAAAATTGTTGATAACGTCAAAAAGTGTCCGCGGTTAGAGGACTTGCACTATTATCGGTTGACATTTACTGAAAAAATGATAAAATGGGCACAAAGAAAAAGGAAATATCTCTCCCCCAAGCATGACGATCCTGCTTATGTGATCCGCCGGACTTGCCGGTCATGACAGCCTTGTCTGCGCGGGGGCTAATAATTTGTATTTGCCGGTGCGGTCTGCTTTTGCGCGCCGCGCCGTAAAATAAATTTTTATGGAGGAATACACATGAAAAAGATCATCGCAATGCTGCTTGCAGTGATGATGCTGTTTGCGCTGGCCGCCTGCGGACAGTCCGCAGCACCCGCTGAGCAGCCTGCTCAGCAGGATACTCCTGCTGAAGCGCCCGCAGAAGAGCCTGCCGCCGAGGCAGACCCGATGGCGGAGCTTGTCGCCGCGGCTCAGGCCGAGGGTGAGCTCGTTGTCTACGGCTCCTGCGAGGAAGAGTACCTCGCCGCCGCCTGCGAGAACTTCGAGGCCCTTTACGGCATCAAGACCACTTATCAGCGCCTGTCCACCGGTGAGGTCCAGGCAAAGATAGAGGAAGAGAACGGCAATCCGTCCGCTGACGTTTGGTTCGGCGGCACGACCGACCCGTACAACGTTGTTGCGGCAGAGGGTCTGCTTGAGGCTTACGAGGCGCAGAACGCTTCCCACCTCATAAGCGACATGTACCGCAATGCCGACGGCTACTGGTACGGCATCTATAAGGGAATCCTCGGCTTCATGGTCAACAAGGATGAGCTTTCCCGCATGAATCTTGAAGCTCCTCAGGATTGGGCGGATCTGCTCAAGCCCGAGTATCAGGGCCTGATCTGGCTGTCTAACTACAACACCGCCGGTACCGCCAAGCTCGTTATCAACACCATGATCCAGAAGTACGGCCACGATGAAGGCATCCAGTACCTCGTAGACCTCGATAAGAACATTCAGGTCTACACCAAGTCCGGCTCCGGCCCGTCCAAGAACGTCGGCACCGGTGAGTGCGTCATCGGCATCGGCTTCCTGCATGACGGCATCACCCAGATCGTTGACAACGGCTA
>URPU01000098.1 GCA_900549865.1 uncultured Eubacteriales bacterium | reverse complement strand
TGTGCGTGGCGGAAAACACTTTGCGCGGAGTGAGCGTCGAATTGTCCGCTGTCAGAGGACAACAGAGGCGCAGAACGCAGCGAAGCTTTCTCGGAAAAGTGGCAAGGCCACTTTTCCGACAGTCTAGTTCATCCCCATGCGCACTGCGCATGGGGATGATTCAGTATCACTCTTTATCCTGTATGTTCACGCTTATGCCGTTGACCTCCACGCCGCCGTCGGCGGGGATGAGGATGTACTTTCGCCCGTTTATCACGCGCGTTTCTATCAGATAGCTGCTCTCCGGCGTGACGGATATCTTTATTTCCGGCGTCTCTATGCGGAACTTCTTCGCGTCGATTATGTTGTTCGGGTCGAGGGCCGCCCCGTCGCCGAATTCCTTTTCGCACTGACCCTGAAAGCTGGCTATCTTTTCCTCGTCAAGCCCGCTGCCCTTCAGCATCGCGCCCACCTCGTTTATCGTCAGCTCCAGCTTCTCCGGCTCCTTTGATTCCTTGTGCTCAAGTATCCTGCTTCTTATCTGCTCATGCACCGACTGCACCACGTCGAAGCTGCAATCGCCCTCCAGCGCGTCGGACATCGCCGCGCCGAAGGCGTCCTTCTGCGCGGGGGCGGACATGGGCGCCTGCGTGCGGAACACCGCGTCTATAAGCTCCTGATGCAGCTCCGCCGGCTTGTGCGTGTAGTAAAGGGCGTTGTATATATTTGTTGCCCTGCCGTCAAAGCATGGGAACATGAAGCCCAGCTGCGGCGCGGCGACGGTCTGCCCGGCGGTGCAGCTGTGGAAGTCGCCGCGGTCCGCGTCATAGCCCAGCGCGGCCGACGCGGACTTTACCGGGCATATGCAGCACAGAAAGTATTTGAACACCTCTCCGCTGTCCTCAAACTGCGCGCCGTCCTTCCCGTGGTACGGCACGTCGTATGCGTCCGCGGCCAGAAGTATGAGATATCCGCTCTCATCCTCAAGGCTGAGGGCGTCTATTATGCGCCGGAAGAGCGCATTGCGCGCCTCCTCGTCGTGCAGCAGCTCCTTTTTCAGCTTCATCAGCAGGCTGTGCTCTTCGCTTCCTGCGACCTGCGCCGTGGCGAACTCTATGTCTATCAGGTTCTTGCCCAGCGTGCCTGAAAGCGTCTTTTTCAGTATGCCCAGATACATCTCCGCCTCGTCGTGCGTCATCAGGCCGAAGGACATATCGAACTGTGCGATTATCTCTTTTGCTGAGTTTACATAACATCCATATACGCTTCCCGCGGCGTTCCTGTCCAGCTTCCACCGGCGGCGTATTTCATTCAGTTCCTTTTGATTCATCTGCGTGGCTCCTTGATTTGTTCTTCCGCGATAGTATATTCCAAATCCACGCCGCTGGCAAGAGTGTTCTGCCGTCGGAAATGCTAATTTGCGGTTGCTATTTTTCCGATTTTGCGTATAATTACTTTATTACATAAAGGGGGAACGCGCGATGAAAGCGATAGTTAGTGTGTTTGCAAAGGACTCCAAGGGGATAACGGCCTATGTGGCGTCCCTGCTTGCGGAGAAGGAGATCAATATCCTCGACATCAGCCAGACGCTCATGCAGGAATTCTTCGCCATGATAATGCTGGTCGATCTGGCGGACTGCGCCACGCCCTTTGATGAGCTGTCGCATTTCCTTCAGGAGAAGGGCGCGCAGCGTATGCTTGACATACACATCCAGCGCCAGGATATATTTGAGGCCATGCACAGGATCTGATGCGGCGGAGGCGGATATATGAGCTATATTGTCAACAGCAGTGAGATCCTGCAAACTATAGAAATGATAAACCAGCAGCATCTGGACGTGCGCACCGTCACCATGGGCATAAGCCTCCTGGACTGCGCGGACAGCGACATGAAAAGCTGCTGCGATAAGGTGTATGAAAAGATATGCCGCCGCGCGGACAAGCTCGTGGAGACGGGCTGCGCCATTGAGCGGGAGTTCGGCATCCCCATCGTGAATAAGCGCGTCTCCGTCACGCCAATTTCCCTCGTCGCGGCCTCGTGCCGGGCGGAGGATTACGTTCCGCTGGCGCTGACTCTCGACAGGGCCGCCGCTGCGCTGGGCGTCAACTTCATCGGCGGCTTCACCGCGCTTGCGCACAAGGGCTTCACGCTCAGCGATGAGCGGCTCATCCGCTCCATCCCGCGCGCCCTGACGGAGACGCAGCTTGTCTGCTCCAGCGTCAACGTCGCCTCCACGCGCGCCGGGATAAATATGGACGCCGTGGCGCTCATGGGGCGCATCATCCGCGCCACTGCGGATATAGACCCGATGGGCTGTGCAAAGCTTGTGGTGTTCGCCAACGCTGTGGAGGATAACCCCTTCATGGCAGGCGCTTTCCACGGCGTGGGCGAGCCGGAGTGCGTGATAAACGTGGGCGTGTCCGGCCCCGGCGTTGTGGCGCACGCGCTCAAGTCCTGCAAGGGCCAGCCGTTTGACGTTGTCGCCGAGACGATAAAGAAAACCGCCTTCAAGATAACCCGCATGGGTGAGCTTGTCGCGCAGGAGGCCTCGCGCCGCCTTGGCGTACCCTTCGGCGTGGTCGATCTCTCCCTCGCGCCGACGCCCGCCGTGGGCGACAGCGTTGCCGAGATACTTGAGATCATGGGCCTTGAAAAATGCGGCACGCACGGCACCACGGCCGCCCTCGCGCTGCTGAACGACGCTGTCAAAAAAGGCGGCGTGATGGCGTCCAGCCACGTCGGCGGGCTTTCCGGCGCGTTCATCCCCGTCTCTGAGGATGCCGGAATGATCTCTGCCGTGGAGTGCGGCGCGCTCGGCATAGACAAGCTTGAGGCCATGACCTGCGTGTGCTCCGTCGGGCTTGACATGATAGCCGTTCCCGGTGACACCAGCGCCGAGACCCTTTCCGCCATCATTGCCGACGAGGCCGCGATAGGCATGATAAACAACAAGACCACCGCCGTGCGCGTCATTCCCGCAAAGGGGAAGGCTGTCGGCGACACGGTGGATTTCGGCGGCCTTCTGGGCAGCGCGCCCGTCATGCCGCTGCATGAGGGCTCCGCGGCGGAGTTCATCGCGCGCGGCGGGCGCATCCCCGCGCCGCTGCACAGCCTGAAAAACTGATACTTCGTTTTGAATATTGCGCATCTGACAGCCGGCGGCCATGCTCCCGCCGGCTGTTTTCGGCGGATGGCGATGAATATCCCCCGTGGGGGCTTGCTTGGCGGCAGAAAATAGTATATAATTCTACTGTTTATCAGGTGAAAGAAAACGAGAGGGGAGGACGGCGCATGGAAATGATAAATGCGAATGAGCTTGTCTATGCCTATGATGAGCAGGACGGCGCACGCCGCTCTCTGGACGGTATTTCCCTCACCGTTGATAAGGGGGAGCTTGTGGCCGTGCTCGGCCATAACGGCTGCGGCAAGACGACGCTTGCCCGCCACCTGAACGCGCTTTTGCCCGTGCAGGAGGGGGAGCTTACCGTCGCCGGCTGCGACGCGCGCGATGAAAACCGCGTCTGGCAGATAAGAAAAAGCTGCGGCATGGTGTTCCAGAACCCCGATAATCAGTTCGTCTCTTCATTTGTGGAGGAGGATATCGCCTTCGGCCCGCGCAACTTCGGCGCGGATGAAGCGGACATACCCGAAAAGGTCAGATCGGCGCTTGCCGCCGTCGGCATGGCCGGGTTTGAAAGGCGCTCTCCGCAACTCCTTTCCGGCGGGCAGAAGCAGCGCATTGCCATTGCCGGCGTGCTGGCAACGGATCCGGACATCATGGTCTTTGACGAGGTGACCTCAATGCTCGACCCGCAGGGGCGGCAGGAGGTGCTCGACACGATAAAAAGGCTGCACGCCGCCGGGAAGACCATAGTCATGATTTCGCATTATATCGAGGAGGCCGTGTTTGCCGACCGTGTGGTGCTCGTGCACGACGGGCGCAAGCTTGCCGAGGGCGCGCCGCGCGATATGCTCACCGACCTTGAGCTTCTGCGCAGAACGGGGCTTACGCCGCCGCTTTCCGTGCAGGTGTACTATGACCTTCTTGACGCGGGCGTGAAGCTCGACCTGTGCCCGCTGACCATTGAAGAACTGGTGGACGAGATATGCCGATAAAGCTTGACAATGTTTCATATACCTACGCCCCCGGCACCACGCTTGCCGTGCAGGCGCTGCGCGGCGTCAGCCTTGAGATCGGCGACGGGGAGTTCGTCGGCGTCATGGGCTGCACAGGCAGCGGCAAGTCCACGCTCATCCAGCTCATCGCGGGGCTCATCGCACCCACGCAGGGCAGTGTGCTGCTCGATGGGGAGGATATAAACGCAAAGAAATATGACCGCGACGCGCTGCACCGCAAGGTCGGCCTTGTGTTCCAGTACCCGGAGTATCAGCTTTTTGAAACAACGGTCGAGCGCGACGTGGCCTTCGGCTTGCGCCATTCCGGCTTATCCAGGGAGGAGACCGCCGCCGCGGTCAAGGCCGCGCTGGAGCTGGTTGGCTTCGACTATGACGCCGTGCGCGATAAATCGCCGCTGGGCTTCTCCGGCGGGGAAAAGCGCCGCATCGCCATTGCGGGCGTGCTCGCGTCAAAGCCGCGCGTGCTCATCCTTGATGAGCCCGTTGCCGGGCTTGACCCGCTTGGACGGCAGGATTTCCTCAACATGGTGGATGCGCTGAATAAGGACGGCGTCACCATCATCATGATCTCCCACAATGCCGATGCTCTTGCCGAGCATGCCCGCCGCATCATAGTCCTGCGCGACGGCGCGCTCTTCCGTGACGGCAGCGCCAAGGAGATATTTTCCGATTACTTTGACCTTATCCATAACGGCATCGGCGTTCCGCAGGTGCGCCGCGCCGCGCAGCTCCTGCGCGACAGGGGCGTGGACATGCCGGGGAATATCATACTCTACAGCCAGTTTATAGACCGCCTGAAGATATTGATGTGGAGGAAGAATAAATGATGCGCCTCCCGACGGGTATGTATCAGCCCGGATATTCTGTGATACACGGCATAAACGCCGCGGTGAAGCTCGTCTGCCTTGTTCTGCTGCTCGCCGCCGTCGTGGCCACGGACAGCGTGCCGGGCTACGTTGTGTCCATATTGACGACCGCGGCCATAGTCTATCTCGCGCAGATAAGCATCCCGGACGCGCTCGCCTCCGTGCGGCGGCTGCTATGGTTTTTCGTGCTTATTCTTTTGATGAACACCTGCTTTTACGGGCCGGACGACCCGTGGGTGCGCTGGTGGATATTCTGCCCGTCAATGCAGGGGCTCGTGCAGGGGGCGAACGTTGTGCTGCGCGTTGTGCTCATCCTCATCCTCAGCAACGTCTTGACCACAACGACGGCTCCGCTCAAGCTGACGGACGGGATGGAGCGCCTGCTTTCTCCCCTGCGCGTCATAAGGGTGCCGACGGAGCAGGTCGCCATGATAATCTCCGTTGCAATACAGTTTATCCCCACCATATTTGAAGAGACGGATATGATCCGCAAGGCGCAGATGGCGCGCGGCGCGCGCTTTGACAGCCGCAATTATTTTGAAAAGGCCAAGGCCGTCATGCCGCTCGTTATCCCGATCTTCCTTGCGGCTTTCAAGCGCGCGGACGAGTTGTCGCTCGCCATGGAGGCGCGCGGCTACCGCACGGATGTCCGCCGCGCTGTGAAGAAGCGGGAAAAGCTTTGCGCCGCCGACTTTGCGGCGCTGCTGGTGTGCGCGGCGCTGTGTGCGATGCAGACAGTCGTGCTGTAAGGGGCGCTGCACGTGAAAATAATAGAAGCCGAGGATGCAGACAATGGATAAAAAGGATGTAATAGAGTTTTTCGACAGACATGCGCCCGACTGGGACGCGGAGATGATACGCAATGACGCGGTCATTTCCACGATCCTTGACAATGCCAATGTGCGCGCGGGCGCGCGCGTTCTGGACGTGGCCTGCGGCACGGGCGTGCTCGTGCCGGATTATCTTGCGCGCGGCGTGGCCTCTGTCACGGGGATAGATATCTCTCCCGAGATGATAAGGATAGCCGCCGGGAAGTTTCCGTCCGACAAGGTCAGTTTCATCTGCGGCGACGTGGAGGAGGCGGCGCTTGACGGGGATTATGACTGCATCGTGGTCTACAATGCTTTCCCGCACTTTCCTCAGCCGCAGCGGCTTATAGACAGGCTCTCCGGGCTTCTCGCTCCCGGCGGCACGCTCACCGTTGCCCACGGGATGAGCCGCCGCGCCATTGACGGGCACCATTCCGGTACGGCCAGCAAGGTCTCCGTTGGGCTTATGGGGGAGGATGAGCTTGCCGCCATATTCGCCCGCACCCTGCGCGTCACGGTCAAGATATCGGATGAGCGCATGTATCAGGTAGCCGGCGTCAGGCCCTGAGGCGCATAGATAAAAATTTTGATTTCTGCGGAGATAAAGCAAATGCCTGTAAATACGTCCGCACCGGCGGCTCCGGTCAAAAAAAGGATAGAGCATCTGGACACCATGCGCGGCATGTGTATCCTCTTCGTGAATTACTTTCACTCGAATATAAGCCTGATGTTCCTTCAATACGTGTCCGCCATCTGCGTGCATCCCTTCCTCTTCATGGCGGGGTATTTCTTCAACACAAAGAAGGATCTTGGCGAAACCTTCCACAAAAAGCTGCGCACGATGATCCTGCCGTACTATGTTTTCGGCATAGTGTATTATCTTTTGTGGCTTGCCGCGTTCCACGGCAGCGGCCGGGATATCATCGTGCCGCTTCGCTCTGTGCTCTTCATGCCGACGAGTGATTTCCCCATAGAGCCGTCTATATACTTTCTGCCGATGATGTTCACGGCCTCCATGCTTTTCGCCGTCATTGAAAAATATGTCCGGCGGGAGTGGCTTCGCGCGGCGCTCGTGCTGGCGATAACCGTGCTGGGCAACGTCTGGCCCCGCATCTGCGGTCAGCGTCTGCCCATGAGTATGGACTGCGCCTTTTCTGTGCTCATCTACCTCTATCTCGGGTATAACGGCCGCACGATAATCGGCTTTTTCGATGAGCTCGTGCAGAAGCTCGACTCGCGCATCCTGCGTCTGGCAGTGTTTTTCACTGTGGCCGTGCTCAACTATATCTGCATAATCAGCAACTATATCCCAAATCTGCGCAACGGCGTGTGGAGCTGCATCCCCGTGACGCATCTGAATACCTGCGTCACCATGCTTCTGTGGGTGTATTTCTTCCGCTGGTTTGAAGGGCTGCGCCCATTCGCGCTCGTGCGCCGCGCGCTTAAGTATGTCGGCGAAAACTCCATGATCTTCCTCTGCTTCAGCCATATCGGGCTGTATGCCGGTCTGTTTATCGTGAACCGGCTCCCTCTCGGCTCTGGCATCGTGCACGATATCCTCTACCTCGTGCTTGGTACGCTTGCTGTTGTGCCCATCGTGTTCCTGTTCAAGAAAACAAAGCTGCACTATCTGTTCGGAAAATAAGGATTAGCACAGAAAAGCCCGCCGGGAGGCGGGCTTTTCTGTGAGACTGTCGAAAAAGTGGCCTCGCCACTTTTTCGAGAAAGCTTCGCTGCG
>URPU01000097.1 GCA_900549865.1 uncultured Eubacteriales bacterium | reverse complement strand
CTTATCGAAAACGGCTATGTTTACTCCGCGGTGCCGCCGCTTTACAAGCTCACGCGCGGAAAGCAGCAGAGAGTGGCGTATTCCGACGAGCAGCGCGATAAGATAAGCGCGGAGCTTCGCGCCGACAACCCCAACGTCAAGGTGGACATATCCCGCTTCAAGGGCCTCGGCGAAATGGACCCGCACGAGCTGTGGGAGACGACCATGGACCCCGAGACGCGTTCGCTGCGGCGCATCACGCTCAACGACGCCATTCAGGCCGACCAGATATTCACCGTCCTCATGGGTGAGGACGTCGAGCCGCGCCGCGAGTGGATAGAGCGCAACGCCAAATACGTCGTCAATCTCGACGTTTGATGCGCGCCGGGTAAAGGAGATAAAATGGCACATAAAAGAGATTATAAACCAGAGGATATAGCATTCCCCAATCAGGTCATAACGGAGTCTGAGCTCGTCAACGAGATGCAGAAGAGCTATATAGACTACGCCATGTCCGTCATTGTCGGGCGCGCCCTGCCGGACGTGCGCGACGGCCTCAAGCCCGTACACCGGCGCATACTCTACGCGCTGTATGAGGATAACCTCACCTCCGACAAGCCCTTCAAGAAGTCGGCCACCTGCGTCGGCGACGTGCTGGGCCGCTACCATCCGCACGGCGACGCGTCGGTTTATGACGCGATGGTGCGCCTTGCGCAGAACTTCTCCATGCGCTATATGCTCGTGGACGGGCACGGCAACTTCGGCTCCGTCGATGGCGACCCACCGGCGGCCTACCGTTATACCGAGGCGCGCCTTTCCAAGATATCCAACGAAATGCTGCGCGATATCGAAAAGGACACCGTGGACTGGGACCCCAACTTCGACGAGACGCGCAAGGAGCCGCGCGTGCTGCCGTCAAGGTTCCCGAACCTTCTCGTCAACGGCTCGTCCGGCATCGCCGTCGGCATGGCGACGAATATACCGCCCCATAACCTGACGGAGGTCATAAACGCCTGCGTGTGCGTGCTGGATGATCCGGAGGCCACGCTTGCAGACCTCATGCAGCACGTCAAGGGGCCGGACTTCCCCACGCGCGGCATAATCATGGGCAGAAGCGGCATCCGCGCCGCCTACGCCACGGGGCGCGGCCGCGTCGTCGTGCGCGCGCGCACGGAGTTTGAAGAGTTCGGCCGCGACAAGAGGACGCGCATAATAGTCACGGAGCTTCCTTATCAGGTCAACAAGCGCCAGCTCATCCGCAATATCGCCGATCAGGTGCATGAAAAGCGGATAGAGGGCATTTCAGATCTGCGCGACGAGACGGACCGCAACGGTATGCGCATCGTTATAGAGCTCAAGCGCGACGCGAACCCGCAGGTCGTCCTCAACAGGCTTTTCGCCCAGACGGCTATGCAGTCGAGCTTTTCAATAAACATGCTCGCCCTCGTCAACAACCAGACGCAGCCGAAGATACTCTCCCTGCGGCACATACTCGACGAGTATCTTGCATTCCAGGAGGACCTCATCGTCCGCAGGACGAAATTCGACCTCAGAAAGGCGGAGGAGCGCGCCCATCTGCTGGAGGGGCTGCTCATCGCGCAGGATAATATCGACGAGGTCATCCACATCATCCGCACGAGCTACGACAACGCAAAGCAGCGCCTGATGGAGCGCTTCGGCCTGTCCGAGGTGCAGGCGCAGGCCATATGCGACATGCGCCTTATCTCGCTTCAGGGTCTCAACCGCGAGAAGCTTGAAAACGAGTATAAGGAGCTGGAGGGCAAGATCGCGTATTATAAAGAGCTTCTTGCAGACCCCGAGAAGATAAAGCAGGTCTTGAAGGATGAGCTTATCGCCCTGCGCGACAAGTACGGGGATGAGCGCGTCACGGAGATACAGGACGTCGCCGACGAGATAGACATCGAGGATCTCATCGACGAGGAGCAGTGCGTCATCACGCTTACGAACGGCGGATATATAAAGCGCCTGCCCGTCAGCGAGTACCGCAGTCAGGGCCGCGGCGGCAAGGGCGTGCGCGCGATGACGACGAAGGATGAGGACTTTGTGGAGACGGTGTTTACCGCGTCCACGCATGATAACATCCTCTTCTTCACGAGCAAGGGGCGCGTGTTCATCAAGAAGGGCTATAACATCCCGGAGGCCGGGCGCAATGCCAGAGGCACGAACATCGTCAATATAATCCAGATAGAAAACGCGCAGGAGGAAAAGGTCAGCGCGATGATAAGGGGCCGCGCGCTGGAGGAGGAGAACTACCTCATCTTTGTCACGCGCTGCGGCACGGTCAAGCGCATGTCGCAGGCCGCGCTGAAAAATATCCGCGCGAACGGCATAAGGGCGCTGACGCTGGACGAGGGGGACGAGCTTATCTCCGTCATCTCCACCACCGGCGACGAGGACATCCTTATCGCCACCTATAAGGGCATGGCCACCTGCTTTAATGAAAACGACGTGCGCCCGATGGGCCGCACGGCAGTGGGCGTGCGCGGGATAAGACTGAGAGAGGGCGACTATGTCGTCGGCGCGGGCAGCACCAGCACGGGCAGCGCCCTGCTGACCATCACCGAGAACGGCTACGGCAAGCGCACGGCCTGCACGGAATACGGCGTGAAGGGCCGCGGCGGCATCGGCCTTAAAAACTACAACGTCACGGAAAAGACGGGCAACGTCGCCGATGTGAAGATAGTCACCGGCGATGAGGACGTGCTCGTCGTGACGGATGACGCGACCATCATCCGCATCCCCGTTGACGGGATAAGCCTGCTTGGCCGCTCCACTCAGGGCGTGCGCATCATGCGCACCGCCGCGGGCAGCCGCGTCATATCCATCGAGACCACGGAGAAAAACCCCGAGGAGGAGACGGAGCTTCCCGGCGCGCAGGAAACCGACGCCGCGCCCGAGGACGCGGAGGTCCCCGGCACGGATGAGGAATAAGATTTTCCGTATACGGAGATAAGCGAATGAAGGAAGTGACCATATATACCGACGGCGCGTGCAGCGGCAATCCCGGCCCCGGCGGCTGGGGCGCGGTGCTGTGCTATAAGGGCACGGAGAAGGAGCTTTCCGGCGGCGAGGCCATGACGACCAATAACCGCATGGAACTTACCGCCGCCGTGTCCGCGCTGAAGGCATTGAAGGAGCCGTGCCGCGTCTATCTCTACTCGGACTCAAAATACCTTGTGGACTCGCTGATGAAGGGCTGGGTCATCGCGTGGGAAAAGCGCGGCTGGGTCAAGGCCGACAAAAAGCCCGCGCTGAACGCCGACCTCTGGCAGGAGCTTCTGCGGCTTGACAAGGTGCATGAGATAACATATCACTGGGTAAAGGGCCACGCGGACGACGACTATAACAACCGCTGCGACGAGCTGGCCGTGGCGCGGCGCGACGAATACGCGGCGCTTGGCCGCCGCGGCGATATGTAAGGAAGATGGAGAAAAATTATAACGACAGCCCCCTGAAAATATTCTTTTCCTACATCATGGGGCAAAAGAAGCTTTTCATTATCGACATGATATGCGCCGTGCTCGTCGCGGCGATAGACCTTGTGTTCCCATACGTGTCGCGCGCGTCGATGTACTCGCTGCTGCCGGAAAGGCTGTTCGGCGCGTTCTTCGCCGTGATGGCGGCGATGGTCGCCGCGTACATACTCAAATCCGCGCTGTACTACGTGATAACCGTGGTGGGGCACAAAATGGGCGTGCTGGTCGAGTCCGACATGCGCCGGGATATATTCACGCACATGCAGGCGCTCTCATGCAGCTTTTACGACAAGAACCGCACCGGCGTCCTGATGAGCCGCATCACCGGCGACCTTTTTGAAGTGACGGAGCTTGCCCATCACGGGCCGGAGAACATACTCATCTGCATACTGACGATAGTTGGCGCGCTTGGCATAATGTATACGCTGGAATGGCGCCTTGCGCTGGTGCTGACGGTGATAATCCCGGTGTGCCTGTGGTTCACGCTGTCGCAGCGCGTGCGCATGAAAAAGGCCAACATCGAGGTCAAGCGCAAGACGGCGGAGATATACGCCGCCATTGAAAGCAGCATCTCCGGCATACGCACGGCCAAGGCCTTCGCCAACGAGAAGCAGGAAAGCGCCAAGTTCGACGCGGCCAACAGCATGTTCCGCAGCTCCAAGGTGGAGTATTACAGGGCCATGGGCCTTTTCATGAGCGGGATGGAGTTCACCACCAGCATCGCGCAGGTCGCTGTCGTGGCGGTCGGCGGGCTGCTGATAATGCGCGGCGGCGAAATGAGCTATATCGACCTTGTCACCTTCACGCTGTACGTGTCGGCCTTCGTCACGCCGGTGAAGAAGCTTGCGCAGTTCGCGGAGATCTACATGCAGGGTACGGCGGGCTTCTCCCGCTTTCTTGAGCTCATGCGCACAAAGCCCGCGATAGAGGACGCGCCCGGCGCGATAGAGCTGGGCCACGTCTCCGGCAGGATAGATTATAATAACGTCAGCTTTGATTACGGCAACGGCGTCAGCGTGCTCAGCGGGATAGACCTGCATATAAAGCCGGGCGAATGCCTCGCCGTCGTCGGCCCCTCCGGCGGCGGAAAGACGACGCTGTGCCAGCTTCTGCCGCGCTTTTACGATGTCTGCGGCGGCAGCATAACCGTGGACGGCGTGGATATCCGCACCGTCACGCAGGAGAGTTTACGCAAGAACATCGGCCTTATCCAGCAGGACGTTTTCATGTTCGCCGGTACTGTGCGGGAGAATATCCGCTACGGCCGGCCGGACGCCACGGATGAGGAGATCGTCGAGGCCGCCGTGCGCGCGGAGATACACAGCGAGATAATGGACATGCCCGACGGGTACGACACATATATCGGCGAGCGCGGCGTGATGCTGTCCGGCGGACAGAAGCAGCGCATATCCATCGCGCGCGTCTTTCTGAAAAATCCGCAGATACTTATACTTGACGAGGCGACCTCAGCGCTCGACACGGTGACGGAGCAGCGCATCCAGTCCTCTCTGGACGAGCTTGCAAAGGGGCGCACCACCATAATAATTGCGCACCGGCTCTCCACGGTGAAGAATGCCGATACCGTCGCCGTCATAGAGGGGGAGCATATCGTGGAGATGGGCCCACCGCGCATCCTTCTGGAAAAGGACGGGGAGTATGCCCGCCTATGCCGCGCGCAGCAGACGCTGAGCTGATGGAACAGAGAAACTGCGAAGAAAGAAGAACAGAAAAAGTGAATTACAGCCTCCCGCCGTGAGCGGGAAGGATAAAGATAAGGGGGAACTATACATGGTGAGCATCAGAAAGGGCGGCCACCGCGACCTTGAGCGGTACTACCCGGCGATGGAAATGGACTTTGACAGCGAGGAGCTTCTGCCGAAGCTTGCCATACACAAGGCCATGATGGCCGGAGAGCAGGAGCTTCTGATCGTTTACGACGACGAGCAGCAGCTTGAGCTGGGCTATGCGCTGGTGTGTGTGAAGAATCTCTACGGCTATGTGCTGCTGAAATACTTCGCCATCCTGCCGTGGTACAGGGACCGCGGCGTCGGCGTGCAGGCCATGCGCCTGATGAACAAGCGCTACGTCGGCAGGCAGGGCATCATGGCGGAGCTGACGGAGTTCGACGACCCGGAGGAGAACCACCTGAAAAAGCTGTTCAAATTCTTCGCCCGCTTCGGCTACGTCGAGTGCGAGTGCGACTATACTATCAGCGGCACACGCGCGCATCTGATGGTCAAGCCCGTCAAGGGCACGGCCGATGTCGGCCCCGTGGCGCACAGGATAATAAACGACTTCTACTCCCGCTGCCTGCGCCCCGCGTCGGTCTATAAGATGATAGATATAAAACCGGGGAAAGCCGATGAATGAAAAAACAGAACCAAGAAAGGGAACAAATACGCCTGTAATTGCGGTGTTCGCCGTGCTGGCGCTGTTTTTCTTCTGGCGTGCGCGTTATGGCTATTGCTATGAAGATGAGCCGTTTCTGCTTACGCTGGCTCAAAGATTATATAAGGGCGACGTGCTTATAGTCGACGAATGGCACGGCTGCCAGAACTTTGGGCTTCTGCTTCTCCCACTCTATGCCGTCTATCGCGTACTTTTTGGGTCGAACGACGGCATACTGCTGTGTTTTAGATATGCATACTGTATAGTGTGGCTTACAGCACTTATAGTACTGTATCTCAAGCTTCGCAGTACATCTCAGCGCGGGGCGCTGGCAGCGTGCCTATACATGGGGTTGTTTTCGCCACTGGATTATATGACGCTGTCATATACTTCCGTAAGTCTCATGTGTATCATGCTGATAGCCGCCATCGTATACTGCGATGTGCTGACACAAAATAAATCACCGCTGAAAACCGGATCTATGCTTGGTGCACTCACCACTGTGAGCACACTGTGCTATCCGTTGTTTGCGGCGGTATTTGTGCTGTGGCTGATAGTCGCACTGGTGGTATATATAAGAAGCCGCCTCAGAGAGAAAACCGAATCGGATACATATCTGCTGCGGATGACGCTTGTCATGCTTGCCGTATGCGCCGTATGTGCGGCGGCTTACTGCGTATGGCTTGTAAGTAAAGCTTCGATAGAGCGCATTGGAATAAATCTCCCAATGATATTTTCAGACCCGCAGCACCAGAGCCGGGGATTTTTTGAGAGCATGATATCGCTGATAACAAGGGAAGTGCAGGTCGGCAAGCTGTTCTATTGCACGATGACAGTGCTTACTTTAATAGCAGTGATTTTCAGAAGAAAAAGGTCGAAGATACGTATTTGGCTGCTTGCAGCTGCACTGCCGGTCTGGGTGTACTGTCAGCTTCCAATGCTGGCGTCGCCGCAAGAATACCTTAATATACAGATGAAAGGTATCGTGTTTGTCGGTGTGCTCGCCTTTGCGCTGCTTGATGAAAAACCGTGGAGAATGTTTTTGAGCTTTTATGGGTTTTCAATGGTGTATACTGTTGCCGCGTATATGAGCAGCAATACAGGTCTTACCGTCACAGCGATGTGCCTGTCGGTTGCGGGTATAGCGGCAGTCATGATAATAATAAAGCTGGGAGCAGAGCTATACAGACAGTATAATAGTCAGAAATGTCTATCCACCGCTGCTGTGTCTATAGCTGCCGCATTTGTTGTGCTGCAGCTTGGCTTGGAAACAACTGAGCGCGTGAGATATACATATTACGACGATACGTTGTCCGCACTGACAGAGGAAATAAAAGCCGGACCAGCTATGGGACTGAGGACAACCCCACAGAATGCAGAAAAGTATGCTGAAATGTACGATTCATTCAATACGCTTCTGCCGGAAAGCGAAAGAGAGGGCAAAACTCTGCTTGCCTATGGAGGAACGCCGTGGGTATATCTTGAGGCGGATATGGAATACGACACACTGTCCGCATGGATCATGGGCGATCCGCAGATATATGCGAGACTTGAGAAATATTACGAGATAAATGGCCGGAAATACCCGGACTATATATTCATGGAGTATATTCCATCAGATGTGCCGGATGGCTATAAAATGACGGTAAAAGGTGCAACAGCGATATTAAAGAAAACAGCCTGAAACAAAAACAGCAAACCATGAACACACTCATCAAGGAAATATTCAAAAATAAAGAGGCTGCCGCCCTCCCCGGACTGCTGGAGA
>URPU01000096.1 GCA_900549865.1 uncultured Eubacteriales bacterium | reverse complement strand
AGGCAAGCTGAGCCGCCGCCGGGAGATTCCGGCGGCGGCTATTATACATACATATATAATTATTATCAGAAGTCGGCGTTGCCGGTCGTGCGGGGGTGAAGCTCCACGTCGCGGATGTTGCTGACGCCGGTGAGGTACATGACCATGCGCTCAAACCCGAGGCCGTAGCCCGCGTGGCGGCAGCTTCCGTAGCGGCGCAGGTCGAGATACCACCAGTAATCCTCTTCCTTCAGGCCCAGCTCGTGCATACGCTTGACAAGCACGTCATAGCGCTCCTCACGCTGAGAGCCGCCTATTATCTCGCCCACGCCGGGCACAAGGCAGTCCGCCGCAGCGACGGTCTTTCCGTCGTCGTTCATGCGCATGTAAAAGGCCTTTATATCCTTGGGGTAGTCGGTGACAAAGATGGGCTTCTTGAACACCTTCTCTGTGAGATAGCGCTCATGCTCCGTCTGGAGGTCGATGCCCCACTCCACGGGGTAGTCGAACTTCTCGCCGCTCTTTTTCAGAATATCCACGGCCTCTGTATACGTGATGCGGCCGAAGTCATTGCTGACGACGTTGTGCAGGCGCTCCAGCAGACCCTTGTCAACAAAGGCGTTGAAGAACTCCATCTCCTGCGGGCAGCGCTCCATCGTGCGGTTTATGATGTACTTGACCATCGCCTCCGCGGTGTCCATATAATCGTTCAGGTCGGCAAAGGCCATCTCCGGCTCTATCATCCAGAACTCCGCCGCGTGGCGCTGAGTATAGGAGACCTCCGCACGGAAGGTGGGGCCGAAGGTGTAAACGTCGCCGAAGGCCATCGCAAAGTTCTCCGCGTTGAGCTGGCCGGAGACGGTGAGGCTGGTGGGCTTGCCGAAGAAGTCCTTGCTGTCGTCCACGGTGCCGTCCTCGCGGCGGGGGAGGTTGTTGAGGTCCAGCGTCGTCACGCGGAACATTTCGCCCGCGCCCTCGCAGTCGGAGCCGGTGATTATCGGCGTGTTGACGTAGACGAAGCCGCGGCTCTGGAAGAACTCGTGCACGGCCTGCGCCGCGACGCTTCTGACGCGGAAGGTGGCGGAGAAGAGGTTCGTGCGCGGGCGCAGATGCTGTATCGTGCGCAGGAATTCCACGCTGTGGCGCTTCTTCTGCAGGGGATAGTCCGGAGAGGACGTGCCCTCGACGGCTATGCTGCCGGCCTTGAGCTCAAAGGGCTGCTTTGCGTCCGGCGTCAGCACCAGCGTGCCGTGCACTATCAGCGCCGCGCCGACGTTCTGATGGGCGATCTCATCATAATTTTCAAGCGTGCCGCGCTCAAACACGACCTGCAGCGACTTGAAGCAGCTTCCGTCGTTTAGCTCGATAAAGCCGAAATTCTTCATGTCGCGGACGGTCCTGACCCAGCCGCATACTGTCATGCTCTGCCCGCCGAGTGCGGCGGGATCGGCAAAAATGCCCGATATCTTCTGACGTTCCATAAGCATACCCTTCTTTATCAATAGTATCTACAGATTATATACACATTTCCCGGATTTTTCAACCCGAAAATGCGCGCCGCGGCGCAAAAAGCGCCGCTCAGAATATCAGCTCTATGGGCGCGGCGTAATTTTTCAGCTCCACCTCGGCATATTCGCCGCCGGCCTCGCCGTCGCGCGTCCACGCCACGGGCTTTTCAAAGGTGAACTTTGCGCGCGTCGTGTGCAGGATGATAAGCTTGTCGCTGTCATAGCGCTGTGAAAGCACGCTTGTGACGATCTCGCTGAAGCCCTCTATACTGCCGGGGTCCTTCACCAGCACCAGCTCGCTCATCCCGTCGCCGAGGCATACCATCTCCTCACGCAGCTTCACTATTCCGGCCACGGAGGTGGAGTTGGACATACTGCCGTAGACCAGCGGTGCCTCCACCACGCCGCCGTCGTACTCCACGCGCGTGTTGTAGCTTTCCAGCTTCGGCAGCGCCGCCATGCCCTGCAAAACGTAGGCGAGGTGGCCGAGGCGCTTTTTCATGTCCTGCGGCGTGGCGTAGCTCACCTCCGTGAACGCGCCGAAGGCCGCGATATAGGCGAAGTACTCATCCGCGCCGAAGCCGCCGACGTCGTAGGGGTGCGCGCTGCCGCGGACGAGGCGGAGCGCCGCGCCGATGGTGTCATTCTTCGGCAGGCCGAGGGTCGTCGCCACGTCGTTTGCCGTGCCCATCGGGATGTAGCCGAGCGGCGGGGGAGAGGGCACGCGCATAAGCCCGGCGATGACCTCGCTGAGCGTGCCGTCGCCGCCGATGCAGGCCACGGCGTCAAAATCGTGCGCGTACCGCCCGGCGTACTCAGTCGCGTCGCGCGCACCGTCGGTGTAGAAAAGCGTCGTGCGGTATCCGCCGTCGTTGAGTATTTTCAGCGCCTCCGTAAAGCCCTGCTTGTATCCGCCGCGTCCCGCCGCGGGATTTATGATGAGCATGAGTTTTTTCTTTTCCGCCGCCATGCGTCCGCCTCCTATTTATATCTTTATTTAAACATAAGTATCAGTCAAAAAAGCCGCGCGGAGTGAGCGTCGAATTGTCCGCTGTCAGCGGTCAACAGAGGCGCAGAGCGCAGCGAAGCTTTCTCGAAAAAGCGGCAAAGCCACTTTTTCGACAGTCTCTGTTTAAATTTATCTTTGCGCGGCGTCCTTGTCAAGTGGCAAATCGGGTGATATCACCCGGCCGCGTATTATAAATATGGCTCTTGTCAACCGAGGGTAAGAGCACACAAACGAAAAACGGGATGCAAATGCATCCCGTTCACGTTACCATTTCAAAAAACTCAAGCCATCTCGTTGAGCTTGTGAGCCATCGCGGACTTCTTGTGTGCTGCATTGTTCTTGTGCAGCAAACCCTTGCCGGTCGCGCGGTCAACTGTCTTAACAGCAACTTTATAGGCACTGACGGCTGTGTCACGGTTGCCTTCGGCAACTGCTGCGTCAAACTTTTTAATCATGGTCTTGAGCTCGGTCTTCTCAGCGCGGTTCTTTGCTCTGAGCTCCTTGGACTTTTCGTCCCTCTTGGCAGAAGATTTAATGTTGGCCATGTTTCAATCGCCACCTCCTCCTATAAAATTGAGTCACACATAACTCGCGTTTAGAGATTATAGCAAATATCGTACTGAAAATCAAGGGGTTTTTCAAAAAAATCCGAAGAATTTTTTATTTGTGGTCTTTCTTTTTTCTTCTGCGCTGAATCCACAATATATTGGGTATACTAAGCTTTGAATTATGCCATCTGGCGGCTTCTGCCGCCGTTAGGTAATGAAATTTTATCTGGAGGTGTCATATGCTTCTGCACGGCAGGACAGACCTTGCAAGCGAGGCGCGCGACATGCTCTCTTCCGGCGTTGGCGAGGTGGAGGGCATACGCGCAAGGGAGGAGCTTATACACGGACACCGCGTCGTCTGCGTGGACATACTCAATCGGCGTGGGGCGGACACGCTCGGCAAGCCGCAGGGCCAGTATTTCACGCTCACCCTCGGTTCGCATTTTGAGCGCGGCGACAGCAGCTTTTCCGACGCGGCACAGGCCGTGGCGGAGCTTATCCGCCGCTGCGGCGGGGAGGGCGTGTCCTCGTGCCTTATTGCGGCGCTGGGCAATCCGGACATCACGCCGGATGCGCTTGGAAGCCTCGCCGCGTCCAGCATACTCGTCACGCGGCATTTGAAGGCGTCCTCCCCGGCGGAGTTTGCGGGCTTCATCGACACGGCCCTCTGCCGCACGGGTGTCCTCGGCACGACAGGCGTGGAGAGCGCCGTACAGATACGCTCTCTCTGCGATGAATTGAAGCCCGCGCTGGTCATTGCCGTGGACGCCCTCGCCGGGTCTGAGCTTGCGGGGCTGTGCCGAAGCATTCAGGTGTGCAGCAGCGGCATTGCGCCCGGCTCCGGCGTCGGCAACAACAGGGAGATGCTGTCGGCGGAGAATCTCGGCGTGCCCGTTATTGCGGTCGGCGTGCCGACGGTCATCGACGCCTCCGCTTTTTCCGACTGTGATGAGCTGCGCGGAATGTTCGTGACGCCGCGGGGGATAGACAGTCTGGTGCGCTGTGCCGGGCGGCTCATCGGTTACGGCATCGACCTTGCGCTGCATCCGGGTCTGACCGTGGAGGACATCGACATGCTTGTCGGTTAGCCGTGCGGCGATGTTTCACGTGAAACATCGTTCATGCATTTCTCAGAAATGTTTCACGTGAAACAAAATTTTTATATTAACAGCACAACAACATTGAAATGTGAAGACAATACTGATATAATACCACGAGTGTAAATGTAAAAGACATATAAACAGGCGGGAGTGAAGATATGGCGAAAATAATTGCGGTGGCAAACCAGAAGGGCGGCGTCGGCAAAACGACGACCTGCGTGAATCTCAGCGCGGCCCTGAATCAGCTTGGGAAGCGCGTCCTGCTTGTAGACGGCGACCCGCAGGGAAACGCCAGTACCGGCATGGGCGTGGCGAAGAGCACGCGCCCAAATACATACGACATGCTGATAAACGAGGCGACCGCGGCGGAATGCGTCGTGCACACGGAAAGCGGCGATGTCATTCCGGCAAGCAAGGAGCTTGCCGCCGCGTCGGTGGAGCTTATCGGCGCGCAGGCGCGCGAATACGTGATGAAAAACGCCCTGATGACTCTCTACAGCGAGTACGACTATATATTTATAGACTGCCCCCCGTCGCTGGAGCTTCTGACCGTCAACGCCCTTGTTGCGGCGGACAGCGTGCTCATTCCGATGCAGTGCGAATATTACGCGCTGGAGGGGATAGCGGACCTTGTGACGAGCATAAAAATGTGCAAAAAGCGTCTGAACAAGCGCCTTGAGGTCGAGGGGATAGTCCTGACGATGTACGATGCGCGAGCAAACCTCACCTCACAGGTCGCGGCGGAGCTGAGGAAGTATCTTGAGGGCAAGGTCTACGACACGGTGATACCGCGCTCGATACGCCTGTCCGAAGCGCCGAGTCACGGTCTGCCGGGCATAGTCTACGACAAGTTCAACAAGGGCAGCCGGGCATATATGGAGCTGGCACGCGAATTCATTGCGAGAAACGAAAACTAAAGCAAAGGAGCATCAAATGGCGGCAAAGGAGAAAAAGGGCCTTGGCACGGGGCTGGGCGTGCTGTTTGGCGAGGACAGCTTCGACGAGGCCGAATCAGAGCTTATAACTCTGCCCATAACGAAGGTGGAGCCGAGGCGGGAGCAGCCCCGCGAGTATTTTGACGAGGCGGCATTGCAGGAGCTGGCCGATTCCATCGCGCAGTTCGGGCTTATCCAGCCCATCGTGGTGAGAAAGCTCGACTCCGGGTACTATCAGATAATTGCGGGAGAACGCCGCTGGCGTGCAAGCCGCCTTGCGGGACTGAGCGAGATACCCGTGCGGGTGATAGAGGCCGACGACAGGCGCACGGCAGAGCTTGCGCTGGTGGAAAACCTCCAGAGGGAGGATCTGAATCCGATAGAGGAAGCGAAGGGCTATAAGACGCTTATCGACGTGTACGGCATGACGCAGGACGAGGCGGCAAAGAGCGTGGGACGCTCACGCCCGGCGATAACGAATTCGCTGCGGCTGCTGTCGCTGTCGGAGGGCGTGCTGGAGCTTGTCGAAAAGGGGAGTCTTTCCGCCGGGCACGCGCGGGCGCTCGTGCCGATAGCGGATGAGAAGAAGCAGCTCGACGCGGCAAACGAGGTGATAAACCGCTCCCTCTCCGTGAGAAAGACGGAGGAGCTGGCCGCGCGGATGCAGAAGCCGTCCGCCGCGCCGCAGGCAAAGCAGCCCGGCGGCCTCACGGTGGACTACGCCGCGGAGATATCAAAGGAGCTGTCGGCGCTTCTCGGCAGGAAGGTGCAGCTCACCGACGGGAAAAAGACGGGAAAGATAGAGCTTGAGTTCTACGGCAGCGACGACAGAGAAGCGCTGATAGACCAGCTCAAATCCCTGAAAAAATAACGCCTTCCCGGCGGGATGTATACCGCCGGTACAATAAGAGCAAAAAGCTGACAGTCAATGCGCAGATACGCATACCTATAAATTATAATTAATAAAATAAAACTACAAAAATATATAAAAGAAGGAGAATACAGCATTTGAGAATTTTATAACGCCGTTATGGCGAAGAGATTTTTCTGCAATACGATGAATCCGAGCGCAGGGATACTTTGTGTATCTCAAGCGAGGATGAGGAAGTATTGCAGGAAAGGATCAAGCCAGAACAAGTTATAAAATTTGAAAAGCTGTAAAAAAAATTATGCTGGATATACGTTTTGTGAGAGAGAACCCCGAGATAGTCAAGGAGAACATAAAGAAGAAGTTTCAGGACGCGAAGCTGCCGCTGGTGGATGAGGTGCTGGAGCTGGACGAGAAGAACCGCGCGGCCATAACCGAGGCGAGCGAGCTTCGCGCAAGCCGCAATACGCTTTCCAAGCAGATAGGCATGCTCATGGGGCAGGCGAAGAAGGATCCGTCCAAGGTCGCGGAGGCCGAGGCGATAAAGGCGCAGGTGAAGAAGAACGCCGACCGCCTTGCGGAGCTTGAAGCGCTTGAGGAGCAGTACGCCGCACGCATCCGCACCATCATGCTCAACATTCCCAATATAATCGACCCCTCCGTGCCCATTGGCCCGGACGACAGCCATAACGTCGAAGTCCAGCGCTTCGGTGAGCCCGTTGTGCCCGATTTTGAGATACCCTATCACACCGAGATAATGGAGAGCTTCAACGGCGTGGACATGGATGCGGCCGGCCGCGTCTCCGGCAACGGCTTCTACTATCTCATGGGCGACATCGCGCGTCTGCACTCCGCCGTGCTGGCCTACGCACGCGACTTCATGATAAACAAGGGCTTCATCTACTGCATCCCGCCGTTCATGATACACGGCAACGTTGTCGAGGGCGTCATGAGCCAGACCGACATGGACGCGATGATGTACAAGATAGAGGGAGAGGATCTCTATCTCATCGGCACGAGCGAGCATTCCATGATAGGCAAGTTCATCGACCAGATAATCCCCGAGGAATCCCTGCCGCAGACCCTGACGAGCTATTCCCCGTGCTTCCGCAAGGAGAAGGGCGCGCACGGCATAGAGGAGCGCGGCGTATACCGCATACATCAGTTTGAAAAGCAGGAAATGATAGTCGTGTGCCGTCCTGAGGACTCCATGGACTGGTACGAGAAGATGTGGCGCTTCTCCGTGGAGCTTTTCCGCAGCATGGAGATACCCGTGCGTCAGCTTGAGTGCTGCTCCGGCGATCTGGCCGACCTCAAGGTCAAGTCCTGCGACATTGAGGCATGGTCGCCCAGACAAAAGAAGTACTTTGAGGTGTGCTCCTGCTCCAATCTCGGCGATGCGCAGGCGCGCAGGTTGAAAATGCGCGTCAAGGGCGCAGACGGCAAGATGTACCTGCCGCACACACTCAACAACACCGTCGTCGCGCCGCCGCGTATGCTCATCGCCTTCCTTGAGAACCACCTTCAGGCCGACGGCAGCGTCACCATTCCGGAAGTCCTGCGCCCCTACATGGGCGGCACGGAAGTTCTCGTTCCGAAGAAGTGATGGTTTAAGGAGAGTTTCCGCCGCAGGAACTCAGGCCAATCCCCCGGCAATGACATATAGATATGTCATTGCCAGAGACTGTCGAAAAAGTGGCTTTACCACTTTTTCGAGAAAGCTTCGCTGCGTTCT